>JAUWWC010000005.1 GCA_030617105.1 Candidatus Nealsoniibacteriota bacterium | reverse complement strand
TAACTTTAGCCATAATCATTTTAGCGCCTGATCTTTCTCCAGTAACATCTGCAAAAAGATCTAAATCCATATAAATGGTAGAATCATCCTGTTTATTGCCTAAAGATTTTAATATTCCGACTACATCAAACTTCTTCCCTCTAATACTTACTTCATCTCCGACCTTCATTCCAGGAAAAATATCTTCAGGAATTGCTTTGGCAACAATAATTTCTTTTTTCCCAGGAATAGGCCAACGTCCATCTGTTAATTGAAGGCCCATATCATTTCTTAACAATTCTAAACCATATTCAAAAGAAACTCCATTTATTAAAATTGTTTTTACTTTCCCTTCATGCCTAACTGCCTCTGCCTTATAATTCATAGGAACAATTGTTTCTACCCCCTCTGCCTTTCTAACTGCCTCTATATCATCTTCAGTTAACTCCAAGCCACCAGCCATCATTGTTGTTATATCAGAAATCTCTCCTGGCATAATAATAATCAGATCATTTCCCATCATATTTAACTGATCCATCATTGCGCCCTTAATGCCTTCGCTTAAAGATAATAAAGAAATAATTAAAAACACACCAATAACAACACCAACCATTGTGAGCCAGCTTCTAACTGGCCTTCTTCTTAAACTTCTAATTGCAATTTTTATGTATTCTTTCGTTTTTCCCATAATACTTTATCTTCAGCTGCTTTTTTTTCTAAATGATTATGGATTATTTGGCCGTCCATAATATTAATTGTTTCTTCAGTATAGTCAGCAATATGAGGATCATGAGTAACAACAATAATTGTTTTTTTCTGATTCTTATGAAGATCAATTAAAATCTTCATAATCTTTTTCCCAGTAGTAGAATCCAAGTTTCCTGTTGGTTCGTCAGCAACTATAATATCTGGGTCATTAGCTAAGCTCCTTGCAATAGCTATTCTCTGACGCTCGCCGCCTGAAAGCTCGCCTGGTGTATGAAAAAACCTCTTTTCCAAGCCAAAATCAGTAAGCAGTTTTTTTGCTCTTTCCATTCTTTTCTTTTCAGCAACCCCTTGAAAAACCATAGGAAGCATTACATTTTCCAAAGCTGTAAGATTATGTAATAAATTAAATTGCTGAAAAACAAAACCAATTTTCTGTCCTCTTATTTCGGCCAAATCATCTTCCGAAAGATTTGTAATATCTTCGCCTTCTAAAAAAACCTCTCCTTTTGTAGGAATGTCAAGACCTCCGAGAATATGAAGAAGAGTTGATTTTCCAGAACCAGAAGGACCCATTATTGCAACAAAAGAGCCCTGGTTTATCACCAGGTTTATTCCTTTTAAAACAGTAAGATCAACTTCTCCTAATTTATATGTTTTCCAAACATCTTGTGTTTTTATTAATTCCTCTGCCATACAACTTTCACTTATTCCTGTTTTTCGCCGATGATGACTTGTTCGCCTTCTTGAAGACCAGAAATGACTTCAATATATTCATCTCCCTCTAAGCCGATTTCTATTTTTCTATCTTCAGCTTTTCCTTTTTTGAAAACTCTAACTATCTTTTCCCCATTTATCTTTTTTAAAGCTGCTCTGGAAATAATTAATACATTTTCTTTTTTATCTGTCTCAATAACAATATCAGCTGTCATTCCCGGTTTAATGTTTTCTCTTTCAGTGCTAAAAATAATATTTACTTCATAATATACTATTCCGTCAATCAATTTTTCTGCCGGGTCAATTGAAATTACTCTGCCTTCTAAGATTTCATCAGGAAAAGCAGGCAAACTGATTCTGACAAAATTGTCTATTCTGATACTGACAATATCTTCTTCATATATATCTACTTCCACTTGAAATGGACCTTCTGGCAGAAAAGAAATTACTGAATCAGTTGTTTGAACTGTCTCTCCTTCCCTTTTATTAATCTCTGTTACCTGGCCTTTATCAGGGCTTTTTAAAACAGTTTCTTGAATCTTATTCTGCAAAAGAGAAACCTTGGCTTGAGCCTGTTTTACTTTAGCCAAATACAAATTAATATTCTCCTGAGTAGGGCCAGCTTTTTCCAAGGCAAGCTTGTCTTGGGCTTTTTGCAATGCAGCTTCAGCACTAAGAATATCTGCCTCAGCTGAATTAATATTTGTTTCATTAGTAATCTTAGTTGTAGAAATAGTCTGTTGAGCATCGGTTATATCACTAATTTCAGTATTAATATATGATTTATGATTATCTAAAGAAGTCTTATCAGCGCTTGAAACAGTGTCATAATAAAGTGCTGTTTCTGTCATATCTCTAATTATCTCTAATGCCTCTTTTACATTTGAAAGGTTATCTTTTACTCCTGAAAGAGCTGTATCGATTTTATCATGCTCAGAATCTTGTTTTGCATCATCAATATATATATCTGCTTGATTCAAATTCTGTCCAATTATATCTTTATTATCTCTAACTTTAGTTCCTTCCTGGTCATTAGAAGTAAAATAACTGCGATAAATTGAATCTGCTACATTGAAAGTATTGTAAATTTTCAAATAAGTATCATCTAAAGCATCAAAAGCATCTTCATATGCTTGATCTAAATCTTCTTCAGCATCAGCTTTCACATCTTCTAATGTCTGCTTATAATTATCAAGAGCAACTTGAGCTTCTAAAACTTCTGTTTCAGCAACTTTAATTTCTTCAGCAGAAGAACCAGCTAAAAGCTTATTATAATCTGCTTGAGCTACTTCTAAAGCAGCTTGAGCTTCACTAAGCTCAATATATAGTTGACTGGTATCAAGCTTGGCTAATTTCTGGCCTGACTCAACATTATCCCCTACTTTGACATATATCTTATCAATTCTTCCTGAATTTCTAAAACTAAGATTTATTTCTTCTGAAATCTTAACTGCTCCTGTTTCAGAAACCTCTTTGATAACTGTTCCCATAGATGCTTTTTCTAAAATATATTCAGGCTCCCCGTCTTTAACGAAAAAGCTATATATAATAAAACCTAAAACAGCGATAACAATAATTATTATAATTATTTTTTTACTCAATATTTTCTTCAACATATGTTTCATTATATCTCAATTGACAAAGAAAGTAAAATAGTTTATGTTTGAATATTAAACAAAACAGCACTTTAACAATCTTTTTGGAAAAGAAAAGGAGAATAAAATGGCAAAAGGTAAAATATTCGATAAACCAGCCGGAGAAAGCCAACGACAATGGTGTAATCAACACATGTCAACCGAAGGAGGTCCTTTGTGTGAGGTCTGTGGCACTGAATGGCCTGAAGGAACAAGTGTTATTCTTGATAGATTTCTCGGGCTTCAGCTTGTAGAAGAATGCTGTGGTAGATTATTTGATGTTCTTTATCAAGAAATCGGTGAAGAATTCTGTCAAGCTTTTTTAGAAGATTTCGCGAAGAACCCAACAGATGCTCAATTCAGTGTATTAAAAATAATCCTCAAAGATCTCCCGAAAAAACTTAGAGCTAGGGCTCAAGAAACCACTGAAATAGCTGAAGTTGCTGAAAAAATAGCAGATGAATCTTCAGGATAAAATTGAAAGGAAAAAATTATGGATAAAAATAACGGAGAAATAGAGCAAATATCTTGGCCGAAAACCGAAGATCTTCTTTATGAAATATTAGCTGATAAAATTGTAGAATTTTGCCAAGAGTTAAATGAGCGGGAAAAAGAAAAAAAAGAGCATCCACTCGCGGCAGCCCAAAAAATATGGCCTCAATTACGAGCAGCGCTATCTGCAGCTAAGCGGGAAGTTGGATTAAATAATTTGGCAGAGCCTATTATGCCAGAATGGGCAGAAGAACCAGTAGTTTCTATTGGGGGACATTATGGGCCTAAACCTAAAACAAAGTCAGAGGCTTTAAGAATTGCTCTTTCTGTCGGCAATGGCGGTTGGGCAACGATTGGAGATTTATGGCTATGGGTTGGCGGCGGCGGACCAATCGTTGAAAGAACATTAGAAAAATTCGGATTTCATAGAAAAAAAGGGGGAAAGTAGTTTTTACTGCTAAATACAAAGCCTTGTCAAAGACGAGGCTTTTTTAATTGACAAAAATATCATATTAATTAATATAAGATTGGAAACAAAATTTGAACCTTAAAAATTGAAGGGAGTAAAAAATGAAAACAAAAAGATTCACCATAGAACGAATTGTGACACGCACTGTTGGCTCCGCCGATGAAACCAATTGTGTTGAATTTTGGCCCATAGGTACAGACCTTGAAAGATGCCATGGAATATGGCTTCCCAAGAATCGTAGCGAGAAATCGCTTAGCATAATGGAAATTACGGAGTTCAAACGAATCTTTGGTTTTACGCCTAGGACAGGCACGAAGGAAACTTTACGCATTACCCAATTTTGATTGAAAGGAGTAGAAAATGAAGGAAATAACAAAGAGATTTATTGTAACACGAGACGGTCCGGAATGCTCTTCTTCAGAGCATTGGGTTAACCGCTGGCGTTTAGACGCAAGATTAAAAAAGGGGAAAGGAAGCTGGTATTCAGTAAATAGCGGAAGGAACATAGATAAAATGTCTATTAAAAAATTCAAGGAACAATTTGGCTTTACGCCCCGTATGGGCTCAAAGGGAACCGTGATTATGACGATACAATATCTTTGAGAAACCCGTTCCCAAAAAGAGTATTTTTCACTTATTAACACAAATCAAAAAGTCCTGATAAATCAGGACTTTTTTTATTACATCAGATAAATCTAAGCAACAGCATTAAGCTTATTCCAAGCAGAAAGACAAAGAAGTAAATTAGAGATTTTTTAGAAGTTTCTTTATTTTTTATTTCAGGAATCAAATCTGAACAAGCAATATAAATGAAGTTGCCGGCAGCGAAAGGCAAAAGAAAAACAATTGAATCCCCTATTTTCTCTGAAAGGAAAAAACCAACAATCCCGCCAAAAACTACAATAAGACCTATTAGAAAATTTAAAAGCAAAGCTTTTGATTTCTTAAATCCTCCGTAAACCAAAACCCCAAAGTCACCTATCTCTTGAGGAACTTCATGCAAGGCAACTGCTAAAACAGTAATTATTCCAACTGGTAAAGCAATAACAAAAGAAGCTGCTATAATAAATCCGTCAATAAAATTATGGATTCCATCTGAAATTAAAATCAAATAAGAAAAAGATGTTATTTCTGGATGAGAAGTAGCGTGATGATGGTGCCAATTTATAAACTGCTCTAAAATAAAAAAAACAGAAAATCCAAAAAGTAGATATAAGAATATCTTTAGGAGCTGCATTTCTTCTATGCCAACCTTTTCAATTGCTTCTGGAATTAAATGCAAAAACGCTCCTCCAATTAGAGCGCCGGCAGAAAAAGCAACTAAAATTAAAAGTATTTTATTAAGCAGTTCTTCTTTCAAAAATAAGGTCAAAGCCCCTATAAAAGAAATAATACTAATCAAAAAAGTAGCAATTAAGATATATATCAAAGTCATAAATTAGAAAAGATAGTAAAGCCCAAGCGCAAAAAGGATTACTGCTTCAACTAAGGTAATCCAAGTGATTGCTTTACCGGAAGCAAGCCAGATTTTCATTGTGAAGAAAGCGACCAAGAAAACAATAATCTCATCTAACATGTAGAAAACAAGGAAAAGAACAATGTATAAAAGATAAGAAAAACTAGAAAGCCCTGCTTGAGCTAAAACACCAGCAAAAGCAACTGGAACAATAGCTGAACAAGGAAACTCAACAATAGTAATTATTCCGGCAAACAAAAGCACGCTTCCCAATAGTAAAATGATATTTCCTGATTCTTTAAAAGATTGCTGAAACCTTGAAGAAAATCTTGAGATTATGCCATCTCCTGCGCTTATCTCACAAGCTGGCCCATATTTCCTGAATCTGATAAACTGCCTCAAGAAAAAAATCCCTCCTCCTATGCCTAAAAGACCTATTAAAATCTCCATAATTCTCATATAAGGAATAAGGAAAGAAAAAATCTGATACCAAATAACTATTAAGAATCCGTAAACAATAGCTGTAAAAAGAATAAAAATACCTCCAAAGAGCAAGGTCTTTTTTCTTGAACCTAAAGCTAAAACTAAACCTAAAATTAGAACTAAAGCTCCAAGAGAACAAACATTAAAACCGTCTAAAATTCCTAAAATAACAGCTAAAACAGGAAGAGAATACTTTTTAATATTAATCTCTCCTATAATAGGAATACTTATATTCCCTTCTAAATCAATAATGCTAACATCTTCTGATGTCTTACCTGCCTTGCACTCTAAAATACAATCTTCAATGCCTTTCCCAATCTCTTCATTAAAACCTATAAAGTATTTATCATCAGTAAAAGTAGCTGGAACCATGCCATAATACTCAACAGGAACATCATATTCTTTGTAAAACTCTTTCAACAGCCCAACATTATCTCTATTAGAAACAATATATCTATTAATTTTAACTTCTGGGTATTTATCTTGCAGTTCATCTAAAAACTTCTCTTCTTTGGCGCAATGAGGACAAATTGAGCTATAAAAAAAATCAATCTCTACTTGATTTTCCTGCGCTAAAGTGAAATCAAAAGCATTAAATAAAAGAAATAAAAACAAAATTATATAAATAATTTTCTTCATAATTTAATCATAGCAGATTTTCAAAATTTTTAAAGAAAAACCCAAGTAAATATTATCTTGGGTTATATTTTAAACATATTTAGCTTTAAGCACATCAAACATGGAAAAAACTTTTCCCTTTTCTTCTCTATGTTCATTTAAAAACCGGATTGAATCAACAACCTCTGAACCATAAGATTCAATATCTTGTGCTAAAAGATATATATCAATAACAGCTGAAATAGTTGATTTTTCTACTATTTCTTTTAATGGATCTCTATTTCCATCAAGGATTCCAATTATAAAAGGAATTTCGCTTCTACAATACAATTTAGTATTTTGCTTTGCAGATTCAGAACCAGATAAAGTAAAATCAACAAGAATATCAGGAGCTAATTCTTTCAATATACTCTCATGCCACTCTGGTACAATTTGGCAAATCTTAATTTGGCCAATTTGTAATGTTCCAGGTTGTTTTGCTGAAGTAAAAGGCATAAGCTCCATATCTTCATTTTTTTTAATATGTTCTGCAATTAAAAAGGCTATTCTGTGTGGGAAATTGACAACCATTACTTTTATTTTTTTTATTGTTTTATTCTCTTCCATTTCATTCAACCTCTCAATTTCATATATTCAATTGTTAAATTACGATTTTTTAATATTACACATTCTAAACAAAAAGTCAAATAAAAGAAAAACAGAGGACGAGTCTCTGTTTTTTTATCTACTGTTTACTGGGTTTTCTTTTTACTGAAGTAAAAGATATAGGTTATTTCTAAGATAGCCAGGGTATTAAAAATCAGTAGCGCAACAAACCATCCCATCTGTTTATTGCTGGCTGATTTCCATAAAGCTACTCCTTTCCAAGGAACAGTCCAAAGAGTTATCAGCAAAAGAATCCATGAATTTTGTAATATAAATTCTTCCATTAAATTATCTTAGCATAAAACAAAACTTCCGAGAACACTTCTCGTTAAATCATAGCTATATAACACGAATTCGTGTTATTCTTTCTTTTCTTCCTGTGTTCCTTCTTCTTTCTCTTCTGGAGAATCACAACCACAAGTATCACACATATTAGCTTTAATCTTTCTTAGTTATAAATTACGACCTTTTTAAACAATACCAAATTCTTTTGCTTTTTTAATTTGTGTAATTTCTAAAGGATTAAGACCTTTTAATGAATTGCCTTTAAAGCTCTGAATTATTTTTATTCCTTCAACATCAACAGCCACCCTATGTTTAGAAGCTAAAATTAAATTTGGCTCACGAAGCAGGCCTTTGTCTGGTCCTTTATTAATAAAGCATTTTCTGACATCCATAATAATTAAATCAGGATGAATAATCTTATTTAATTCAGCTATCTTCTCTTGTAAATTTCTTGCATGGAAATGAACCCGATGAAAGGGTTTAATAAAACCCATAGCAAGTTTCAAGCTCCCGGTAAATTGAGATAAAAAATGGGTTTTCAAACAAGGTAGAAGAATTAATTTATTAGCTCTATCTAAATAATGGGTAACATAAACCTTTTTTAAATATTTACCATTGGGTATTTCTTTTTTTACCCATGGTCTTTCATCAAAAACATAAACCCGGGGAGGCTGTTTTATCTTTTCTAAATCAAAAATTTTAAGCTTCTCCATTATTTTCCTGGTGTTCAAACTCATAGTAGAGGAATCTCCAAGCATTACTATTTTAGGTTCACATTCATAAACTAATTCAACCACTGCTTTTAAAAATTCAAAATCAGTGGAACCTGGAAAAGGGTCAGCAGTATTAAAATTCGGCTTTAATAAAACAACATCGCCCTTTTTAATAAACTTTTTAAATCCTCCTATCTCATCTACAGCTTGCAAAATCGCCTTTTTTAAGTTTCTTCTAACTTCAATTTTTGATACTTCAGTCATATCTATAAATTATTTTTTGATTTCTTTTTTTAGCCAATCAAGGTATTTTTTATTTGAGCTTACAGAGATTTTAATAATACAAGGAATTTTATAAGAATGAATTTTCTCAACTTCTTTTTTAACTTTTTCAAAATTAGCTTTGATTGTTTTTGCAATCAAAACAAATTCATTTTCATCAGCAATCTTCCCTTTCCACCAGCACAAACTACTAATTGGAAAAATATTAGCACAAGCAATTAATCTCTTTTCAAGCAAATGCTTAGCTATCTTCTTGGCTTCTTTCTTTGTCGGATTAGTGATATAAACAAAAACAAAATTCATATATTTTATTCTACCAAAAAAACGCCTGTTTGGCGATTTTTTAATTGACAGAGACCCGGGTCTCTGTTTCTTTTAATCTAATTTTAATAGCATTACTATTACTTGTAGAATTGCCATTAATACTTGGAGAAACGCTAAGCAGACTAATGCGCTGGTTAATATTGTTGCTGTTTTAATCTTCATGTCAGTAGGGCACTATGACTGAATCAGAAGGCATTACCTTTGTCTCATACCATTCTACAATCTGATCAATGCCAATAACATAGCCCATGCTTTCTGCATGACCTGAAATTGTCCAAGTAGGAACTCCAATAAGTTGATTTTGGGCGTTCAAAGCAGACCCTCCGGAATTGCCGGAATCAATCTTAGCATCTGTTTTCAAAACAAATTCTCCTACTCTTCCACTAATTATTCCATCAGTAAAATTAAACGTTCCTGCTCCTATTGCAGGATAACCAGCAATTGCCACATAATCTCCTGGCGCTAAGATATCAGAATAGCCAAGATTTAAATAAGGAAAGCTTGGAGGAAGAGAACTGGGCGCGCCCTAACATTCGCGGCAAACATCATTGATATATAAAATAGCGATATCAAAATCAAAATAATCATTTGTTACAGGCGCGTAAGCAATTAAATTAGCCACGTATTTCACTATAGGCGGCCAGGCAATATCACCTGTAATAGCAACATAACAAGTTGGCGCAGACTTAATAACGCTCCAATCTTCATTTGAGATAACGTGTCTATTAGTGATAATAATTCCTTCTGGACTAACAATGCTGCCTGACCCAATACTAACATAGCCAGTATAATCATCATCAGGGCACCAAAGTTCAACTACAGCGCTAATCTGTTCTTGGGTTAAAGGAGGAAGAAAATATTCTTCAGGAGGGAATGGAACTTGCTGGTTCTCTTCAAGTTCTTTAATCTTTTCTTCAAGTTCTTTAATCCTTTTCTCCATCTCTTCATCTGAATATTCAGGTCCCTGTTTGAAGGTTAAGCCTTTTCCTCCTTCACCCTGAACTCCCTCTATACTTTTATACCTTGTAAATGCTTGAGAGATTTTATGAAACAAGGGAAATAGTTTCCCTTTGCTGTCTAAAACAAGCCCAGTTATTTCTAATGATATTACAACTAAAACCACAGCTAATATTATTATTTGAACCTTTATGGAAATAAAGCCTTTTTGTTCCATATTAGTTTATTGTAGCACAATAAAAAACCCGAGGAAACAATCCTCGGGAATTTTAAAAACTAAATAGGTTAAGCATAAATAATCTTTAGTAGCATCCCTGCTTTAGCTCCTGGTATCCATCCAGCAAATCAGTAGCAATATCTTTAGGCAAATCACACTTTTCTTTCAATCCCCTCTGTTCGCATTCTTGATTCCAAAGAGCCTCAAAAGTATCATAGACCTCATCAAGACAAACTGATAAAATCTTTTTCTCTACCTGATCTTTAAGTCTTCCTGTTAGTTGTTTGCTAATTTGCTTTCCCAATATCTCTTCTGATGGAAAAACAGCAGCTTTTAATTGCTTATTCAATGCCTGCTCTTGCTGAACAATCAAAAACAAAGAAGCAATAAAGACTATAGCAATCAATGCTGAGAAAATTATTGATTTTATGGTTTCTTGTTTCATAATACTTCTGTATATCATATTCAAGAACCTTTGTCAAACGCTAAGCGTGAAATTACATCTTATTTCCGCATTCAGGACAGAATCTATCACCTGATATAATATTAGCTCCGCATTTAGGACAAAACTTTCCTTTTGCCGCTGGAGTAGTTGGAGCAGCTGGAGGAGCAACTGGAACAGCAGATGGAGCAGCTTGACCGCCTTTGGAAAAAGCTAAAACTCCCATTATTACAAAATTAACCACAGGAATTAACATTAAAACTCCCCACCAGCCTGGTCTGCCTAATCTTTGAGAAATACCAGCCCATAAAAGAATAATGGCAATAATATTAACAACAGGGAGCAAGAGCAAAATTATCCAGATACCAGATTTGCCAGCAACCTTACACATTAAATAGAAATTCAAAATAGGGATCCAAGCCATCCAACTATTTGAAGTTCCTGTCTTCTTAGCTATAAGCATCAGAACAATAGCCATGTAGACATAAAAAGCGAGCATAGAAAAAATCCAAACAAGCCCAAAACCAAGACCCCAACCCATGCCGGAAGTAACAGTTCTGGCAGAAAGATTTGATCTAGCAAGAAGACTTGCTTTACTAAAAATATCTGTCATAAATATTTACGATTAAATAAATAAACCGACCTTTAATTATTCAAGTTCTTCAAGATCAACACCAAATTTTTCTGCAAAATCAAACAGCGGGCCTTCACAAGCTTCAACTAAGTTATCTCCAATATATTCTCCAACATCTTCTATTCCTTTCTGATATACCTTTTCTGGAATTAAGCATTCAAAAAACAAATCCTCAAATATTTTCTCAAGAATAAAATCAGGAATCACGCCTAATCCTTCTGGAAGCTCTTTTAATTCTTTTATCTCAGCATAAACCACGCAGGAATCACTGCCTTCAGCAAAGCCCAGTATTTCAAATTCAGCTTCAGCAAACTCTCCTAATTCTGCTTCGCCTTTAGCCCGAGCGCATTTCTTAAGGTTTTCTTCTAAGCAAGAGAGAGAATCACCACATTTGACTGTTTTTTCTTTCTTGCTCTTTGGGTCAATATCAAAATAATCTCCTGCCTCGCCTTTCTTCATCTTGGAAAGAAAATAATAACCAGTTCCAATCAAAACACCTAAAATAAGCAATATTACTAAAATCACTATTAAACAACCAATTAAACAACCTGTTCCGCATCCTGCTCCTCCTTTTGAAGGTGGTGGAGGAGGCGGAGGCGATGATGGTCTTGGTGGTGCTGCTCTCATTCTCATTTTTACGCCGCAGGCAGGACAGAATTTAGCTCCTGGTTTTAATTTTTTCCCACATTTTGGACAAAATTTAGGCATATATTACTTAATCTCAAAAGAATCAATCATTGTTTCAGCTTGGTCTAAATATTTGGAATAAGTGCTCTCTAAAGCAACATAAAGTACTTGATACCAAGTATCGCCTGCATTTATGAAATAATGTAAATACCGAATATCATCATAGATATAACTCGCTTTATATCCTGGATATCCAGATATCATTATTTTTGAAGAACCAAGAAAGGTTACAGAAGGATCTCCTGACAAATCTGCTATCAAACCTGCCATTAATTCATCAAAGTCATCAGGCTGAGCCGTTGACGCATAAACAAGAAGGTTTTCTTTAGCTTCATCATCTTCATCTTCAGGCGGAGTAAGAAAAACCACTGCAAATTCACTAGGGCCATAATCTTCTTCTTCTTTTTCCCAATCCTCTGGATATTTAATCTCAAACTCCCACTTTGCGCTTTTATAAGTTAAATAATTTTCTTCTTCCTCCTCCTCTTCTTCTTCCTGCTCGCCCCTGTCTCTTCTAGACCTACGGCTTGATTCTTCTTCACACCAAGCTCCAACCAAAACCAAGCTTATTAAAAGCAATGGAAGAATAACAAATTTTAATTTATTCATAATTTACACAAAAATTACTAAATTCCCGACCTTTATATAATTTACTCTAAAACATTAACAAGATTATCAATCAACACCTTTATGATAGTTCTGCTATCTAAAAGAGGCAGTTCTCCTTTTGTATCATTCCAATGTTCAACTGACACATTATAATTTCCAACCAAGGCCCTAGTTATAGTCTCATAATCTTCTGGATAAGGTTCATCTGCTGTATAACAGGCTTCAAATCCTGATATCCTAAGCGATTCAGTCTCCATTGAAGGATCATCAGCAGAAATAAGCTGGCATAATTTCTTAATAAATGTCTCTCTGGTAGAACCCTTGACCATACCGCTGAAATCCTCATCAGAATAATCTAAGAAATCAACAATTCCCAGACAGGTGTAGCTTTCTCCCCAATTAGTCGCCTCTATCCATCTTTCTACATAAAAAGCCTTTTGCTCCTTTATATATATTATTTCTACAGATCCCCAGCCCAAATCAGCTCCTGTCTGGGTTAAAACATCTTCTATTTCAGCACTGGTTAATGTCTTTTCAAGCAATCTTTCTTGTTTTTCTTCTCTTTTACCCTTTTTTCTTTCTTCTTCCCCGCAAGTGGCTCCAATTAAAACCAAACTTATTAAAACTAATGGAACAAAAATAAACTTTAATTTAGACATTGTTTTCTAACACTTGATTTTAATGTTGGGGTTTAATCTCCTAATATTTTCAATAAATGACTGCCAATCTTTTATTTTATAAGAAATTGTTTTTGAATTAAAAATCCTGGAAAAGAATCCTGTTTTTTCTGGCTTTTTATTATATTTAATACTAACCAAATTAAGAATTGGTGTCCTATAAATAGATTTTATTCCTCTAATTGGTATTCTTCTCCATTCTTTCGTACCTCCAGAAAAAAACTTATTTCTATAAAAGATTATTTCATTCCTGCCCAAAGCCAGGCTCCCCTTTATATTCTGCCCATAACCATCTCCTGCATCTACTTCTTTAGCTTCCCAATAACCAATTACATTTGAATTACCCATATTATTTTACAATAACTATAACTTCTCCGGTTTTATTAATCCTGCAGGCAATAACCTGGCCTGAATTATCAACATCATGAACACTACAATTGCCATATGACTTATCTAAAACATTCTGTTTTTCAAAATTATTGTCTACATCATACAGAAATAAACCCTCATCCCATTCTGCTGATGAAACCTTTTTTCCATTTTCACTAATTTCTACACCTCCCCATGGGTTGCCGCCTTTTGCTAAAATCTTTCCATTAGAATCAGATGCAAAAGCTGGATCATCTTTTTCATTTAAAGTTCCAGCAACCCTTCCATTGCTGCTAACTGAAATCTTACCAGTGTTGATATTTACTCCAAGGTTTTTTTCTCCAGAACCATCTGCATTAATTACATACAAAACCCAATTATATTTACTTTGTTCCTTAGCAAAGAATACTCTGTCAGAATTATCAATTCCAACCATATATACGTTTACATTCTCTTCTTCTTTATCTACGGACAGTTTTTCTGCCAACACTTTAAGACCTGTTCCATCTGAATTTATAACAGCGATTGCATTAGCAACATCTACTGCCATTCCAAAATCAATTCCCCAAAGCCGAACACCAAAAACTATTTTTTCACCATCTGAACTAATTGAAATTGCTGCAGAATCTGCCCAGCCAGCTCCTTTAAACTGCTCTGATAAATCTTGGTTAGGAAGTTTTTTTACGTTCTCGCTATCAACATCTAAAACATACAAGTGCTTTTCACCGCCGTATTCTCCTCTTGCCGAAGGAGGAGTGCCGGAAAAAACTACTTTTGAAGCTTTATCATCAACAGCCATTATTGAATCATCTATTTGAACATTAGATTCAAGCAAGCCGCCTTTAATTTTAATTGTTTTCTTATCCTTTCCATTTGGGTCGCTCACTACTATACTATCTGTCTTCCCATTTCCATCAGAATCAAAGAAATAAACTACATGACCGTCTGCGCTTACTTTTAAACTATCTTTACTAGATGGCACCCCGGTTTCAGCCAAAGTAAAGATTCCTTTTTTTCTGGAAACCTTACCATTTTTGTCTCCATTTTCCTCGCATAAACCCCCAACTAAAACCAGGGTAATTAATAAAATAAATATAAAAATATATTTTGTTTTAGTCATATTACTTCTCCCAATAGATAGTGACGATTTCTTCGCCGCCGTGTTCTTTATCATAAATTGCAGTAACAACTACTCCTCCGGAATAACTAACATCTATGCCTGGACTATGAATTTTATAAGTCATATCCAAAACCTGGCCCTCTTGTTCTAAATTATTGTCAATATCATAATAAATAAGACCTCTTTGTTCTGGTTTTAAATCCATTTTTGTTTCAAAACCCAATAATCTTGCTCCATCTCCAGTAATCATTGAGAAAGTAAAATCATGGCTTTGAGCTATAATTCCACCTTGGTCATTAGCAACAAAAACTATCCCCCCTGAAGCCAAAGCGCCTGAAATCCTTTTTCCGTTTTTGCTTATTGAAATCCCTTCTATATTAGTAGGACATTTTATTTCAATACCAAGGCTTCTACCGCTTTCTAATCCTCCTTCAAAATCAACCACAGCTAAAGTCCATTTATATTTTGCTATTGTCCGAGCAAAGAATACTCTTCCGGAATCATCAATTGCCAAACAGTACCCATTAATTCCTTTTTCTAAAACTCTTAATCCTGTGCCATCTGAATTTACCACGCCCACTATATCATCTGTTAATGTTGGAGCATCATGCCTCTCTCCAAAATCAACTCCAGTAACATCGGCTGTAAAAGCGATTTTTGAACCATCAGGGCTTATCTTTATAAACGATGGCCAAGCTCTTTCAGCATCATCTTCTGGAGGATAATGCTTTTCTGGAAGATCATGAGGATCTATTTTTCTTGCTGTTTCTGCATTTAAATCAAGGACAAAGAAATATTCCGGCATAGGATCTACCAAACGCCAATTTTCAACAAAAGGAGTGCCTATAAAAACAACTTTATTGCCTTTATGGTCAATATCTAAAGATTCAGGTTTGATGCCGAATTTATCTGTAAAAACATCCCCTCTGATTTTAATTGTTTTCTTTTCTTTTCCATCAGGATCGGTTAGGACTAAGGTATCCCAATAATTATCTTTATCTGTATCTCTCCAAAAAATAATTGTCTTGCCGTCGCCAGAAACTCTGGGACTAAGATCTCTAATTCTATTCTGAGTAATTTGAGTAATTTTCTTTTCGCCCTGAAATGGAGAACCAAAACCCTCTTCTCTTTCTAAGGGTTCTTCTTTTTTACATATTGCTCCAACCAAAACCAGGGTAATTAATAAAATAAATATAAAAATATATTTTGTTTTTCTCATAGTTTTATTCTAAGTCCTTTTTTGGTATTACATCGCAGTATTCTAATTTATAACCTTGTTGTTTTTTCTTATTATAGCCAAAATACCAAACAGTAAATGTCTGCCAATCAGAATAATAAATATTCTGGCCGGAATCTTTTTCCCAGCCCAAAGGCTCCATTTTGTCTTTAAAATAATTAACAACTGTCATCCATTCCATTCCTTCTGGGGTTTTGCACTCCAAGCTTTTGCATTTTTGAATTGCATCTACTCCAAAAATAGTTGTAACTTCTTCTTCCGAACTATCCCAAGGCCCAACTTCAGAACCAATTGGCCAGCATTCTAATTCTGGCTCCTCCAAAAGAATTCTGTTTCCTTCTTCATCATAGCCCATTTCTTCAATTTTTACTTTTTTGCCTTTACTTTCTTCTCCACATTCAGCCCCAACCAAAACTAAACTAACCAAAAGCAAAATTGGAATAATAAATTTAAACTTAGACATAGTTTTGTAAAACTTAGGGGGCTAAGTTTTTTTCTTTTTCTTGATTAAAACTATAACGACGACAACAGCAATAGCAATAACCAGAACAGCAGCTATTCCAATTATTATATAGAGAATTATTGATCTTCCTGCCTGTTTTTCTTTAAATTCTACTGCCTCATCACCAACAAATAAGTTAGTTAATTCGCCACCTTCTGCTTTAACAGCCAAAGGAATTGAAACTTCCTCATCTAAATTAATTTCCTGGTCTCTTAATTCAACTGTTTCAACAACCTCTCCATCAGAAATCAAGCCAATATCTAAATCATAAGTGCCCTCACCAATTCCATTAATCTGGAAGTTATACCCATTGTCTAAGTCTTCAGGATTCTTAATAAATACCAGCTTCAAATCTTCTTTTTCTATAACTAAGACCCCGTCAGACAAACCTAATTCCTGACCTTTATCATCAATTACAGATAATCTTATTGGCGAGCCGCCAATAGCTACTACTGAATGCGTAGCTGACCTTGCTTCTTTCCACCTGTCTGATTCTTCAGCAATTAATCCAAATAAACGATTAGCGCAGCCAGTATAACCTCCTTTGCCTCCAGCGCAGTAATCATTTACAGCATCGTAAATAAATCCTTCAACGCAGTCTACTGAACCTTCTATTATGTCTATTAAAACACCCAATATATTGCCTGCCCCGGGAACTGCATCAAGAGCATTATCTCCTAAATCAACACTCATCAAAAGAGTAGATACAGCAGCTCCAATAGGATCTCCTGTCTCTACTCTCTCTTTTATCTCGCAGACATCAGAAGTAGCTAAGACAACAGCTACTGGTTTGTCAAAATATGGAACAACATCTGCAAACTCAAGAGCGCAGCCCATTTCATTGGAAAGAGAAACAAAACAATCAACTGTTTCCATGCATCCAGCATTTGCAGCATCACATTTCTCTCTTTCTCCTACTAAAGAAACCCTCATTTCCTTTTCAAAAGTAAATTCTCTGTCATCCAAAGTAGTAAACTGGCCTTTAAATGTTAAGGTCCCGGTAGCTACTAAGTCATCGCCTTGCAATCCAGATGGAAACTGGGGATGACCAATAATCTCAATTTCAGCTTTAGCTTCCCTGCCTGGTCTGATAAAACCAAAAGTTATTTCTCTGGTTGCATTAAATGAAGCTTCTCTGGAAACGCTAAGCTCAATCTTTCCCTGCTTAATTACCTCGCTTCCAGTATTGCTTAAAATCACTTCAACCCTCCTGGCCTCATCCCTTTCTACAGCCAGGCCAGACGGCTTTAGCTTAACTTCTAATCCTGGCTTTTCCCCTCCTACTGACTCTCCTACTCCTACTTTTACTCTCTTTTCCAATGTCTTGCCCTCATACATAGAAATCTCTGGGAAATAGTATAAAAGCTTGAAAACAAGTTCAGTATCTCCTATTGAATTAGCTTTAATTCTTGGTTTTGGATAAATAGCATTAGTAATATCAATGCTTTCAGTGCTGATAACCTGGTCCTGCCTAATTCCATCCCCCTGGCCTGCTACTGTCATTTCTGAACCTTCTTCAATAGAAACCACTGAAGGATTCAAGCTTTTTAAAGATAAAACCTCAACCAGAATTGGCTCTATCCCAGCATTGGTTAAGAAAACACTGATTCCTTGGGATTCTCCTGGTAATAAAAACAAGGACTCTGGTACATCTAAAGCAGCTGCTTGAGGAACACTAACCTGAATAAACTTCATTATGCTGCCAATATTATCACCTCTAATATGAATAGCTAAATAGGCAGTGCCTGAACCCTTAACTGCAATACCTATGTAATCACTAAACTCCTCTCCCGGGTCTAAATTCCCTATTCTGTACTCCAAAGGATAAACATCTACAACTTCTGGCTTGTCAACATGAACTGTATAGTAAACATCTTCAGCCTTGCCTTGACCAATATTTTTAATATTAATCTTAAGAGTAGTGCCTCCTCCTAATTCAAGCTTAATGTTCTTTTCTGAAAAAGAAACTTCTAAATCAGGTAAAAGCTCCTGGCAAGCACCGCAATCCTGAGCACAGTTTGAGCAGGTTTCTCCTTGTTCGCAATAAGTATTGCCGCAAACTGGTTGTTCTCCAGGAACCTGATCAATAAAAAGACCTAAAACATCTTTTAGGTCTGATAAAGAAGGAGGTTCTCCAGTATAACTAAGCATCTCAACAGCAATGAAATAATCATCAACAACCACTAAAGCAAGGCCAGCATCAAAATATATTCCTAAGTAATAAAAGCGGTAAGTAACAACCGTAGCTTTATAATCTTTTACATAAACCTCATCTGGGCCTTCACGTTCAACATTATCAAATGTCTGAACAGATTCATATTCAAATCCTGTAATAAAATCCTGTACTGCTGTTCTAAGATATTCTTCACCTTCTATTCTGGAAAAGAAAACAAGAATTTCTGTTACTGAATCATCAGTTCCGTAAAAAGCCCAATAGGCCTCAGCAAGTTCTCCTTCTGGCTTTTGCTTTTCAATTTCAGCTAAAGGAAGTCCTTTTACGGTCTTTGGGAAAATATCTTCAGATAAAGTGCCAGCATATGCATTTTGAGGTAAAACCAAAACAGCCAAAAGCAAAATCGAAATGACAAATATAAGTTTTCTCATAATCTTTAGTTTCTAATTTCTAAAATGATCTTGGAAGTGTTTTACAGAGCCCGTTTACGTCGTCCACGCATTCATTAAAATCCTCATAGTCCCCGGTTGCTTGATGCATAGAGCAATAAGAAGTGTAAATAATCAAACATCCTTGACGAGTAAGAAAGCTTCCTATGCTTAACCTGTAGTTTTCAATCGCTTCATCACATATGTCCTCATCATCCTCCTCGTCCATGCATTCATCATATAAATCTTCTTCTTGTTCAATCATATCATCAATACAATCGTCTAAATCCTCTTCTGTTTCTGTCAAATAAAACTCTTGATCAAGAACATCCTCCAGCTCTTCTGAAAAATCTATAGAAGTGTTGCAAAGTTTCTTATAAAAGGCTTCAGGACTTTTTGTACACATTGCTCCAATTAAAACCAAAACCGCTAAAAGTGAAAATAGAATAAAAAATTTTGTTTTTTTCATAATAAATAATTTAGTATTTTATGCTAAGTTCCGACCTTTTTTTGAAAAAAACCTTTTTTATCATTATACCTAAAATTATTGCCAAAGATAACCATTGGGCTGTGGATAACCCCCAATAACGGGGATCAGACAAAAGAGTGCCAAAAGAACGGGTGAAATCCAAGAAAAAGCGGGAAAGAGAGTATAAAAAAAGAAAGGCAATAAATAACTGGCCTGGTTGTTTAAATTTTGGTCTTAAAAATCTTAGAATTAAATACAAAATTAAAGCGCTGATAATTAAATATTCAGCTACTGGATGCCTGATTGTTCCATCTGGCCACACAATTCCCCAAGCTAAAGATGTTTCTGCTCCTTGATGATCATTAACTAAGGAACAGCCGATTCTGGCAATAGCAATAGATATAGGAGCTGCTAAAACAGCTAAATCTGCTATTTGCAAAAATAACCTTGAGCCAACCTTGGCAAATTTTGCATAAATAACAGCAGCAATCAGTAATCCAAAAAGGCCGCCGTGAAAACACATTCCTCCTTGCCATATTTTCAGAATTTCAACTGGCCTTGAAAAATAATAATCTGAAAATTGAAGAACATAGCCCAATCTTGCTCCAATAATTGCGCCGATTATTAACCAGGAAAAAGAACTAATAATTAATTCTTTATCAATCCCCTCTTTTTTTGCCTTTCCCAAAACAAAAAACAAGGCATATAAAAAAGCTAAAGCCAGGAATGCGCCCCAGACATAAAGAATAATCGGTCCTATTTGGATTTTATCAAATGAAAAATAAGGCATATGATTCCTCCGATGATCATTACGTCAGCTACGTTAAAAATAGAAATCGGGAGGATAAAGATTCTTATCCAGTCAATGACATAGCCGAAATATAGCCGGTCAAAAAAGTTGCTTAATCCTGCTAAAATAATCAAAGAAAAACCAAGTGTTAATAAAAAGCTTCCTTGTTTTAAAGTTTTAAAGAACAAAAAAACAAGCAGTAATAATACTGCTCCAATTATCAAATTAAGAAAGATTGGATTTAAAGGAATAAAGTATAAATCTGAATTCTTAAATAATTTTAATTCAATAAATCTTCCTGAATATAAATCAGGGTTTTTCAAAACAAACCATTTACTTAATCTGTCCAAAACTATCAAACCTAAACCAAAAGATATTAGAATCTTAGTTCTCATTCTTTCATTACCACTTACCAAAAAAGCTATCTATTTGGAAATAATAAACTTCTTTCTCGCCATTGTTGCAAAGCATATACATCAAGTCATACTTATGACCTTTATACTCCCGAAATTCCTGCATTTCCCGGTCCCTCACACCATCTTTATCCAAACAAGCATTGGAAGCCAACCATTCATATTCTTTGACAATTCCCTGCTCAGTATTATCTGCTTCAATAACAATAGCTGTTTCAAAACTTGAACCTGTAACTGACTGCTTAGGTTCAATCCCGGTTTCAGGTTCATCTTCAACTTCGGGTTTCGGCTTCTCAAAACACCCTCCCCCAATCAAAACTAAAGTCATTAATAATAAAATTATAACAAATAACGTTGTTTTTTTCATAATTTAAAATTATCTGCTTTCCAAATGAGCGCGGGTGGAAGAACCGACAAAGCCAGTTCCTTTTGTTAATCCTAATGGTTCAAGAATTTCTGAAGCGTATTTTTCCTGATATTTAATCACAGCTAATTTGGTAATTGAACCAAAATATCCAGTAGCTCCAACCTCTGATTCCCAAACTCCTTCGCTTATTAATATCTCCTGCAAGGCCTTAACATCATCTCCGCTCATTCCCAAGCCCAGATTCTTGTCAAAGGTTGCTTTTTCTTCTTCTGTAACTGATAAAGATATGTTTTTAAAATAATCCTGAGTTTGAGGCCCGAAATAACCAGTTCCTTTTTCCAAACCAAATGGTTCTAAAATATCCCATCTATATTCTTCCTGAAATCTTATCAAGGACTGCCTGGTAACAGGACCAAAATATCCAGTAGCTTCATATTCAGACCTCCAGAATCCATCATTTATTAATACTTGCTGTAATGCTTTTACATCTTTTCCCTGGCTGCCAACAGTTAAGTTTCTATCCCATAAATAAGAAGGGAATAACATCATATCGTTTTCTAAATCGCTGAGCCGGCTATAAACATATGCTTGGGTTACTCTGACTTTTTGATCAAATAAATCAGCTAAATCTTGAGAAACTTGTTCTAATTCAGTTTCGGTTAGTTCTATACTATAGTCGTTGAACCAACTATCGCTATAGTAACTATAAGGAAAATAATCTAAATTGACTTCCTGTTTTGTAACTAAAAATAAATTAAGCTCAGTAAAACTCTCACTAATCTCAGAAATCCCGCTAATTAAAATCGGGTAATAAAGATAATCACTTTTAAAGCGATAAATTAATGGCTTTACGCTTTCTTTCTCCTGACCTGTTTCAATAACATCAAAAACAAAGTATTTTATATCCTTTTTCAAATAATTCTCAACTCCATTTCTAAACTCAGAAGAAACTTCTTTCTGGGCAAACCCTTTATTCACAGTAAAATCCTGCACCCAGTTTAAAAAATAATCTAAATCATTAACTTTAACCACTGTAATATCGTGGGCTCCGATTTGTTCCTGAAAAACAATCTCTACTCCGGCCTCATCGCCTGGCGCCATTGCCTCTCCCTCGCCCAAGTATTTCCAGTCTCCTCTTTCTAGTTTTTCATTCATAATTGCTGTTAAATCCTCAAAAGATTCAAAACTTCCTTCTTTAATCTCAGAAGGTTCAGCAGGCAAAGGAATAATCCTTAAAACAGTAGAAGAAACAGAACTTTCTAAATCAATGGAAAGGATTATTATTTCTTCTTGTGTGTTCCAGCCAATAATTGCGTTCTGGGCTGACTGGTCTAATTCAACTTCTGGGGGCCAGGGAATCATTCCCCCGTCAGCAAAAGCCAAAACAGGAAAAGTCAAAACCAAAAAACTAGCTAAAAAATATGCTTTTTTCATGTTTTTTTAGATTTTATTTGTATATACTAATCGAGACCTTTTGTTGATAACTTCCTTCTTCTTCTAACCGGACATCTACATTAATATCATCGTAGGTTTGTCCCAACATTTCCTTAGAAAAATCATATCTATATACATTAGTCTCGGCCCTGGTAGAGGTTGTTACATAACCTTTCGCTTCAAGCAAAACTCTTACTTGCTGAGCATCTTCTTTGGTAATTATTCTTTTCACAATGTAATCAAGATCTTCGGAATACTTATCTGAAGAAGCGCTTGTAAGCTTTGCTCCTCCAAATATTGAAACAAGAACTGATTTGAAATCATTGTGAAATGCAGTATTAAGGTCTGAAGCAGGGTCAACTGAAGAAGCAGAATCATAGGGATTTTCTTCTGCCTTTGTACCTGGTCCTTCATAATTGAGCCAAAACTGAGTAATACCTTCACTATAACCAGCGCCTATTTCTAGGGAATAATCTTTTCCTTTTGAGAAAGTAAGTATCCACATTCCTGCTATAACTCCCTCCGTGTCTAACTTCCATCCTGCTGCGGCTAACTTTGTCTTATAAAAATCTTTGATTTCCGCAGTTCTATCAGGTCCTTCTATATAATACATTACTGAACAAGTTCCAGCTTCCTCATCCTTCTCTTCCATAAACTTTGTCATTTCCCCATACTTTGGAAACGGAATTCCACATATTTTTCCTTCTTCCTCTTCTTCTTCCTCTTCTTCCTCTTCTTCTTCTTCTTGTTCGCCCAAGATATCTGTAGTCTTTTCATATTCTTCAACTTTCTCAGCTACTTTCTTAGCACCCCACCAAATACATCCTCCAATTCCAAGCAATACTATCAACACTATAACAATTATAATGATTATTATATTTTTTTTCTTCATAATATTTACCCGGGTGAATTTTTAATTATCTTTGTATCTCGACCTTTAATTAAATGATTAAAATTTTAGTTTTCATTTTTTAATCACTCATTATTTATTGCTCCCCTGACTGCGCTAGAAATGCCGGTGCTATAAGGCCCACAATCAGAAGCATAATATATTCTCCATCCTCCTTCTATTTTAACCGCACAAGGATCAGCAGTACCTATTTCCCTTCCTTCCTCATCAATATATTTTCCAAAAAGAAAAGTTATGTTTGAAAAGCTTAGGCCATTGATTGAATCGGTGCTGTAAATCCCCTCCATCCCCTCCTTATCCAATTTTTCACTTCCTGCCAAAAAATAAAGCCGGAAACTGCCGTCAGAAAGTTTTACTATACTTGGGGTACTAATAAATGCACCATAAAATGGTGGTTTTGTACCATCTAATCTGATTCCTGGTTCCATGTCCCAGTTAAATCCATCAGAAGATATTGCGCTTTTTATTTGACATGCAGGAGGAGTAGGGAAAGCAACTTCTTCGCCACAATCCTGCAAATACATTCTATATGTTCCATCATCTAATCTAATTACAGTAGGACCCACAAGATTAGTTGCTAACCGGAGACCCTCGGTTTGAAAATTGAGCCCGTCATCAGAAACAGCAGACTGTATGCCACCTGAATTATAATACATTCGCCAGCGGCCATCCAACAGCTCAATTACTGAAGGCATAGCATAGTTGAATCCTTCGGAAAGACGAGTCCCTGGCTCAGGAGTCCAATTTAGACCATCCGAAGAGACAGCGCTAACGATATTTATGTTTTCAGGATAGGTTCGCGGGTCTAAACCATAATACATCCTGTATCTTTCATCAGGTAATTTTACAACTTCTGCATCGCAGTAACCACCAGGGATTACCACTCCCTCTATTGTCCAAACAGAAGGAAGTTTTTCTTCTTCCTCCTTCTCGGGTTGTTCTTCCTCCTCCGTCACTTTTTCCTCTTTCTCCTCAGGCGCCTCCTCTTTTTCTAATTCCTCTTCAACCACCAGAGGAACTTCGGCCTCTTCTTTAGGAAGAACCTCAACCTCTGCTTCGGGAGCAATAACATTCTTATAAACAAAAAACCCTCCCACGCCCAGGGCAATCAAAACCATCAAGATAATTAAAACTTTAGTTTTCATTTAGGGCAATAAATTAGCAATTATTGCACTCCATATCCCATAATCAGAACCACAATACATTCTCCAACCTTCTTCTATTTTGACCACTGAAGAATCAGCAGGGAGTATTTTCCTTCCTTCTTCATCAGTAAATCTTCCGAAAATAAGAGTTATATTTGAAAAGTTTAAGCCGTCAACTGAGTCGGTTATATAAACCCCTCCTGTCCTCTCTTTCTCTTGTTTTGGGCTTCCTGACCAAAAATAAAGTCGGAAACTGCCATCAGAAAGTTTTACTATATCCGGACCATCGATATGCCCATAAAATGGTGATTTTGAACCATCTATTCTAATTCCTGGTTCTATCTCCCAGCTCAATCCATCAGAAGATATTGCGCTTTTTACTTGAACTGGCCAAGTGGGTTGCTGTTTGCCTTCGCAATAATACATTCTATATCTTCCATCATCTAGTCTAATTACAGTGCTGCTCCTGACTACAATATCACCATAATTTGCTAGCTGAAGACCTTCTTGTTGAAAATTGAGTCCATCATCAGAAATAGCAGACTGTATGCCTCCTGAAGAATAATACATTCGCCAGCGGCCATCCGGCAGCTCAATTACTGAAGGCATAGCAGGCATAGCTTCTCCAGATATACGAATTCCTGATTCAGGGATCCAATTTAGACCACCTGAGGAGACAGCACTAATAATAGCAACCTCAGGATAAGTTCGCGGGTCTAAACCGTAATACATCCTATATCTGCCATCAGGTAATTTTACAACTTCTGGATCGCAGTAACCACCAGGGATTAACACTCCCTCTCTTGTCCAGACAGAAGGAAGTTCTTCTCCTTTTCCTTTCCCTTTTTCTTTTCCCTCTTTAATCTTTTCCTGAATCTTTTCCTCTACTTCTTCTGGAACTTTATCTGGCATAGGGATTTCCTCTGGAATCTCACCTAAAGCATCTTTCTCTTTCAATGCCTCCACTGCCTTTTGATGCCCTTTTGCCGAAACTTCCATTGCATTCTCAATGGCTGGTTTTGCCTGTTCAGGAACTTTTTCATAGACATCAGCTAAAACTTCCAAATGAATAGAAGTTGCTTCTCCAACTAATTGTTCCACAGTAGTTGTGTCTTTGCCTAATCCTTGAGCAATTTGAGAGATTTCTTCTCCGAATTTATACTGGTCCTCAAATTCCTTTAAGGCCTCTTCTACTTCTTCGATTTCACCTTCTTCTGCTTTTGCTTTGGCTCTATTTAATCTGGCTTCGGCTGCTTTTAGATTAATTTCAGTAGCTTTTTCTGGGTTTTCTGTAGATAATGCTCTTAAAGCATTTTTCTGTTCATTCATAGAAACTTCTTTTGCTTTCTTTACAGCTTCTTTTGCTTCTTCCGGCACTTTGTCCAATACTTCTTCTAATACCAGAACATGCTTGTTGGCGCCTTCAGCTATAACTTCAGTAACTTCGGCAATGCTCTCTCCTTTAATTCTTGCCCTTTCGGCTCGAGCTAAAGCTTTTCTTAATTGGTCTTCATATCTTTTAAGAGCTTTTTCTGCTGCTTCTGGTTTTCCTTTATCCACAACAGCTTTTACCTCAGCAATTCTTTCTTCAGCAAGTTCAGCATATCTCTCTGCTTTTTTAAGGTCGCCAAAGGTGAAGAAGGTGCCAATCCCTTCTGAAATTATCTCCAAAAAGTAGAATGGACTATCAGGGGTAAGGCCTGGGTCTGAAAGCTCAACTTCCTGGGCTAAAACTCCCCCGACAAAACCAATCAAAACCAATGAAACTACTATTAAAGATATTTTTCTCATAATCCGTATAGTTCTTGGATTCCGATAATATCACCGGTGTTCAAACCTCTTTTCTTTATTTCTCCATAACCAGAATAACCATACATTGTTTCATCCAGACAAGCTGTCTCATATAAATCATCTAAACCAGCACCATGTCCGAGCTCATGAGTTGCTATATTCCGTAAATCCATTACTGCTGAATTTATACTTGCATCTCCCCAAACCCAATCAGTATCAAACATTATATCAAATTCAACTATTCTCCTATTGCTTGGTCTTCCTCTAAAATATCCCCATACTATTGCTACTGCAATTACCCCCTCTTGGGGATAATCTCCAAATAGCAATTCATTTCTGCCGTCTGGAGCATCACTATCCCAGCTTCCATCAGAAACAACTTCATAACTATCATTGAAAAGTTCTGCAATTGTATGAGAATCCCATTCTTCTGCTCCTGTTGAGATTGCACTAACAACGAACTCTTCTGGAAGTCCATTTGGATTCTTTTCTGAAGAAAATATTGGGTCTATAACATAATCCACTGGTAAATCTTTCCATTTTGCTCCTAAGAATGCATAGCATGTTGATTCAGGTTCTTCTTCACCATTTTTACAGTCAGCACAACTTGGATTTTCTCCGAGCTCTGGCTCACAAATTTCATTATTATTGCATGTAGGCTTTGCAAAATGTATCAAAACAATCTTTTCTAAACCAGGAGTGGTCAAAACAAGATGCTCCTTATGCTCCTTTACTCTCTCTATTACTGGCGCATTATCTGCTTTTGATTTCTCTCTTGCCCGTTCGCTTGCTGGAATAAGCATTGCTGCAGCGACTATACCAGAAATCGCTAAAACAGTTACTCCAAGCAAAATTCCTAAGAATATCTTTTTCATATTTATTTTTAATTAAATTCTAAATTTTCGACCTTTTTTATGGAACGTTAAATCTTTGTTTTATAACTGTTGTTATGTCTTCTTGTAAAATTTTATTTACAATATCTTTTAGAAAATCTAAAGAATCATTTTTCTCATTTCTTTTAAGTTCCTGCAAAATTGCTATTAGAGCAAAATTTCCATATTCTTGTTGAATATATTTCCAAAAGCAATTAGCTGTATAATACCAATAAATGCTCGGTTCTCCATCCTGACTCGCGGATTTAGATAAATCTGAATAAGACTGCTCTAATGAGCCGCCCTGGCTATCTGTTCCATACCAAGTATTTTCTCTGCATTCAATTCTTATAACTGCTGGGTTAAATTCCAGTTCAGCATAAGTAGCCAATCCTTCACTTGCCCATAAAGGAATTGGTGTTGAGAAAAGAAAAACATGCATTATTTCATGAAAACTTAAACAAGCTCCTTGCTCATTTATTTTCTCTCTTAAATAATCTATATCTTCTAATAAGGACTGGTAACTTTTTAGATTATGAACATGTACTACTCCAAAAGCATTTACATAAGAGTATGCTTTTTCATCCTGGCCAACTAATAAACTTAAAATCAACATTTTTGTCTTAGCAGGTTCAGATAAATCTATTTTAAATTTATCTTTTACAATAGAGATACACCTTAAATTATCTTTTAACTTAAGTTCCTGCCATTCTCCGCTAAGTTGTTTATCATATATAGAAATCACATTGCCATAGGAAATAACTTCTTCATTTTCCATTGGCACATATACGCAGTCTGGAAGACAAGTATCCCTATTCTCTGATTCTTTGCAAACACCATCACCGCAATAAGAAGTTGGCTGAGCAACGCACTTGTCATCTATTTCTATGCAAAAATAACCATCAGGACAAATAACTCCATCGCAAGGACTTTTTGGCGGCTGAACCTCTTGCTGAGGCTGTTGTTGAGGCAATGGCTGCTGTTGTTGAGGTTCCTCCTGAAACTCTGGTATAATTTCCAAGTCATAACTTTCTTGTAATTGATCTCCTGGATCATGTTCCAATTCTAAGCCATTTAAGTTATTGAATTTCTTTGCATCTATAGTTAAAGCCCCCTCATCCTGGTTCAATCCTTCAGATAGATCAGGAACAAAGGAGTCAGATTTTCCCTGCTTATACAAAACAAGGCCTACTATTCCTAAAATCACAGCAATTGAAATAACTGCTGGTAATAGAAATCTATTTTTCTCTCCCAAAGAATAATCCATATTTTATTTATACCATTATACCATAAATAAAAAAAGAAGGGCTAACCCTTCTTTTTATCAAAGAACAAACAGAGCTTAAACACAGTAACTCCCATAAGCGCGATGCTTCCCATAGTTAAAACTAAAAGCCACATTGGAACACCACGTACTATTGCTATTGCAAATAAAACTATCAGTGTTTCTACTATTCCCATAATTCAACGCCTTTCTATTTTTAAAGAACAAAATAATTATCCAAAAGCCACATATATGCTTTTTGAGTATCAATTTTATTACTTTGAGCTGCTAAAAGAATAATTGCTATGTTATGTTCTATGCCGTCTTTATCAAGAAGACGGAAAATAAATACAGCAGTGTATTTAGATTCTTTAATAAAGCCCGTTTTCCCGCCGACAAAGGTTGGATCAGTGATAAAAACATTCTTATTCCAGAGTTTATCAATATCAAAACTAATATCTCCAAAACTCCTTACCTTGTTTCCTTTAGTAATTTCTAAAATAGGAGGACGATTATTAAATATATATCTAGCTAAGTAAAAAAGGTCTCTGGCTGTAGAAACGTTTCCAGGGTCAAAACCAGAAGGATCAGTAAACTCTGTCTGCTTCATTAAAATAAACTTGGCCTTTTCATTCATTAATTTAATGGTCTTTTCCCGGCCTAAAAAATAGCTAAGCGCTTCAGCAACATCATTTGAAGATTCTATTAAAAGAGGATAAAATAATTCCACAACTCTAAATCTTTTACCAAGCTCTAATCCTTCAGTAGAACCATAGGCCTCCAGCATTTTTTCTTTTATTAAAATAGATTTTTTTAAATTCACGTTTTCAGCCACAACTACAGCTGTCATTAATTTTGTTAATGAAGCTATCGGGAGCGGCTGAAGAGAGTTTTTCTCAGCAAAAACATATCCTGAATCAAGGTCTGCTATTAAATAACTCTTAGCAGAAAGTTCTGGAAACTCTGTTATTTCTTTTCTTGAATGCTCATAATTATCCCTTTCTTTATCTATAATTAAAACAGGCATATTTAAATCACTTAATTCATAAATAGCTTCTGCGTCTTTGTCGCTTAAACGAAGACAGCCGCCTGAAAATAAAGAATCAAACTTAACGCCTCCTGGATAATAAGGAATTCCATGAATATAGTATTTTCCATAATAATGAAGCGCATAAGGCATATAAACGCCTGAACCAATTGAAAAACTGGCTTTATTGCCAGATAGAATTCTGTATAATCCAGCTGCTGAGCCTCCCCAGTTATCACTATTGCCTTTTGTCAAAATATAGGCCTCTTTTATTAAAAAACCCTCTTTATAAAGAGCTATTTTCATTTCAGCAAGATTCACTTTTAAAAAATCTGTCTTATTGGAAACAAACTCTTCTCCTATATCTTCAAATAATTCAAGGAAAATTGAATCATCTTGTTCAGGAAACTCCATTTCTGGAAATTCTATTCCTGAAAAAATAAAAGAAATCTCTTTTTCCAGCACTTGTTCATAAACTAAAATCCCTAAGCTTATAAAAAAAGCTAAAATAATAATAAGAAAACATTTAAAAATATTCTTAAATGACATTTCTCTATTTTACATCCATAACCAAAATTTGACAAATTTATAGTGTTGCTATTGACATAATTAGAAATAAAAGATAGTATAGATTATAGACTTATAAGTCGAAGTATCTCAGGGTATGGCGACTTAATTGTCAAAGGTCGCTTTTAGTTTTAATCACTAAAACAACGTTTATGGCTTTCGAAAAATTTAACCAAGAGCCGAGAAAGGATTTTCCTCCTCGGAAAATGTTTAAGGGAGATTGGAAATGCGCCGATTGTGGAAAAGAAATAACTGAACTTCCATTTGAACCATCACCAGACAGACCAATTTACTGTCGGGAATGCTGGTCAAAAAGAAGAACTCAAAGATTCGAACGATAATCTCTTAAAAAAACAGCCCCGCCTAAGCGGGGTTGTTTTTTTATTCCAAAGTTCTCGCAAAGCACTTGACAAAAGAAAAGACTTTATATATAATGTTAAATCAGCTCTTTAAGTAATTTTTAAATAGAATAAAGAAAGATTAAGAAAGGAGAAAGTATGAAGAAATGAACAAAATAGTTTCTTGTGTTTTATTGTTATTCTTTAATTCCAACATCAAAACAACAGTAAAGAAAGGAGATTCAAAATGAAAAGGTTATTAATCACTGTTTTGTTTCTTGCTGTGTTATTGATTTCTGCAAGAACGTCTTACGCAGTCGAGTTTGAGCCGTATTTTAAATACGGAACAATCGATTTCCGCGAAAAAGGAAGGGCTTCGTGCCGTAAAGCTATGCTTGGAGCTGGGGTCAAAGCAATTTTTGGACATGACGAGAGACTTAAAAAAGCCCTCGAAGCCGAACTTTGGACAATGGCCGAACCCGTAGATGGAGACACTGGAACGCCTCACGACGGCATTGCCCTTTCCGGAAGATTCAGTTACGATTTCTTCCCATGCGCTGACACTACGGTCTACCCGTTTGCTGGACTTGGATTTCAAGAATGGAGAAGAAATTCCAGCGAAAAAGCTCCAGAAAAATTCTGGGGAGATATATCTTTTGCTGATTATTTTTTTGGTGTTGGTGTGGAATATAAAGACATTCGTTTTGAAGCAGGGGTCCTATCACCTTTCTGGACACGCACAGACAGCGGCCAAGAACCTAACGGAAAGTTAGGCCCTATCTTTAATATCTGGATCCCGTTCAACAAAAACATCGACATCGGATTCTCCTACAGCCAAACAAAGTTCGGAGCAGATGGAACACAACCTGCTTTTGACTTAGAATTGTATAGCGTCTTGATTGGATGGAGATTCTAAGTAATAAACAGATATTCAAAGAACTTTAGTTCAAAAAAAGGGCAGTTTATAAACTGCCCTTTTTCCTTGGATTATCGCTTAGATGCGAGTTACATTTGTTGCATTTTCTCCTTTTGGAGAAGTAGCTTTTTCAAAAGAAACTCTATCGCCTTCTTTGAGTTCGTCAAAACGTACTCCTTGAAGTTCATTGCCGTGAAAAAATAAATCTTTTTCTTCACCGTCAACAGTAATAAATCCATATCCTTTATCTGTGAGTTTTTTAATTGTTCCTTCCATAAATAAAAATTAATTAATAAATTTAAGCTTAGTATCCTTGCGAAACTCGACTACGATTTCATTAGATAACTATCTTATAAATAAAGATAGCATAAAGACAATAATTAGTCAACTATAATTTGTTTAAAGCTCTGCCTGACTTACTGGAGCAACACAATAAATATAAATTAACGGCTCATCTCCAGTATTTCTAACATTGTGAATAGTTTCTGAAGGGATGTAGGATATTCTTCCCGCACCAACCCGAAAAGGGATGCTCTTCTCAATAATAACCTCTCCTTCGCCGGCAAGAAAAATAAGGAGCTCCTCATTACCATCAGTACTATGCTGTCCGCAATCTTGGCCAGGTAGAAGAAATATCCTTCCTGCCCGCATTCCCTGAGTTTGCGGTCTCCCTTGCAGAAGTGATTGATATTTGTTGCCTTTTTCCAAATGGACAACAAATGGCTTTTCTTCTTTCATATTTCTATTCTACCCTCACTATTTCCCCCTAGACTTAACTTTATTAAGAATCGCTATTCCAAAAAAAGCCACTAATAACCCGCCTATAAATGCACCGTAAAACCCTGAATCAAGCCACCATTCCTCTGTTTCGTCTATTACATTACTTATTATAAATACGAGTCCACCTATCCCTGCCAATCCTGCTGTAAATATCCCACCTATAATTGATTTTTTTACGTTTTTCTTTACTAAACTTATAGAAACCTTGTTCTTCAATCTTAAAGTTTTGACTGCAAAAAAAAGTGAAAACAGTAGACCTCCTGCACCAATAATGATAAGCATGGTTGCTAAAAAACCTGAGCCAAAATAGATATCTCCCCAGGTTTGACTACGAATATAATAATTACTGTAATAGAAACCTGCAAAGTCACCAATTAAGAGCAGTAAAGCTCCGACAACCGAAACTATTACCTGACCGACAAGATAGCCCTGAATTTTTGAAGTGTCTATTTTTTCCGTATTTTCAGTTAATTGTTTCATATTATTTCAAGATTATATATTTATACCTTAGCGAATCAAGGTTCTGCCGAAGGCAGGTTCTTATTTTCTGATTAATTATTATTTTGTTCGACAAAAAATAGTTGCTATTTGCGTATTTTTATTCTTTCTTTCTCGGTAGTTCTTGGTTTCTGTTTGGCATGTTTTTTCGTAACAAATCTACCAGTTATTGAACTTCTATAGACTGTCCATTCTCTGGTTTTGGTTTTGGTTTTCTTTTTCATGTTTTTAGATATTTTTTAAATTTTGACCTTTCTATTATTTTACCATATCTAAAACAAAAACCCGAGAAAAGAATTTCAGATAAATCATCACTTTTTTGTTTTGTTGTTTTCTGGTAATATAAAATAAAGGTCGGTTTTTTATTTTTCATTCATTAACAATTCTAATGCAAAAATATGGTTTTTTCACTTATTTCACGTCTAGTTAATGGTGTAAGGGGAGGAGTTAAAGCTGGCTTAGAAGGAGTTAGTGATATTGGTAGTGCTATTGTTGGTGTTGTAAGAAATACAGCTGTCACAACATTGAAAGAGACGGGAGAATTTGTAGGCAAAGGTATCGAGGCTTCTGCCTCAATCGTAAAAGGTGCAATCTCTGGAGTGACTGATATCGGGGCATCAGTAGTTGGAGCAATCAGTGGTATTGTGAGAGGAACTGTAAGTGGTATTATAGAGGGCGGTGGAAAAGAAGACGAGGCTGTCCGTGGCGCCGTAGCCCAAGCAGTACAGAGTGCAAAAGAGTTAAGTTTAGATGTTGGTGAGACTGCAGTAGAAGCAGTAAAAGGCTCGGTTCAGGCTATCAAAGAAGTCGGTGGTGATGCAGGTAAAGCAACTAAAGAAGCTGTATTGGCTGCCATGGGAGCTGCTAAAGATATTGGTGGTGAAACAGTGGAAGCAGTTAAAGGTGCTCTTGAGAATAGTATTGAGGGAGCTAAAGAAATTATTGAGGCAGCAAAGAAAAAAGAATAATTATCATTAAACTTTAATTCTTTCTAAAAATAGATACCCGTTTTAGAATCGGGCGTCTATTTTTTAGCTCCGAGGGACGGACGACGTTAGAACCTGTTTAAACTAAAGTTTTGCCAATAAATTCATTTACTTCGGAATTTCTAATAAGAATGGTGCGATTGGTAGTGTATGTTAACCCTTTATTGAGAGATACTTCAGAACCAAGATAAATTCGCTCTATTCCTTGATTTTCTAGTTCTTTTATTGCTGGCTGTAAATCTGAATCAGAACTGCCGATAATTGCTACTTTTAATTCTTTATTGTAACTGAGCGTAATCATATCAACCGCAATTCTCACATCTACGCCTTTTTCTTTGAATGTTAAAAATTTATGTCCCTTGGGGCAACTTTCTTCGTGGCCTCATACTCGTCCAGCATAAATCACTTCAAATCCTTGTTTTTCTAAATGAGTTTTTAATTCTCTTTGTTCCAGTATTAATTCGGCAGATTTTTCTTTTGTTTTCTCATGTTTGGTAAGCCTACCAATATAAAATATCTTCTTATCAATGCTAATACCTGCCAATACTTTATCTAAAAGTCCTGCAAAGTTGTAAATGGAAAAGTCAACTTCTTTTCCTTTCTCTTTTTCGGGATTAAGAACGGACTTTATTCTACTAATAAAATTACGCCCATCTATAAAAAGTATTGTTTTCATAAAAATAGAACCTCAGCGGACCTTACGGCTGGCTGAGGCGTTTCTATCTTAATAATACAAAAACCATAGACCCTTGTCAATAGCTTGCTCCGGGCACAGAACTATGTTAGAACCTATTTTGCAACTAATTTATGACAGAATAAGAAAGTTCTTGTATAAAAAAGCACCCCATTACGAGATGCTTGAAAAGATTAAACATTTAGAAAATCAGCTAAAATCACTTTGACACATAGCATTCAAAGCCTCTACTACCTGATAAGGATGAATAATTTGCAGTGTGTGGATTTTTGAAAAATCCACACTATTTTTCCAACTTGAAGCTTCCAGCCAAAGCTCCCCGCCTTGACCCTTAATAGACAAACTAACAAAAATGCCGTGGCGGATTTTTGACTTAAGACGACTCTTTTCAGTCACTTGCAAAATCGTTTCTCCTTTAACAACATTATGGTCTTTAATAAATGCTTTTACTTGATTTGCTATCATCTTTATCTCCTTTCAATTAGAAAGCATATTTTCAAATGAACAATACTAAAGCTTAGACCCATTACTATAATTTGTCAAACAAAAGATGGCTATTAACCCTCTAATCGTAGCTCCCCCTACGGGACGCATTCAGAACCTTAGATTGGAAGAAAATAAGAGAAGAAATGAATAGTTTAATGTTTATTAATTTAAAAGAAACGGCAGTAGTTTAAAAGAAAAAAGCGTGATAGTATTGATTGTTTATCAATATACCACGCTTTGCGGTTTTATGCTTTTGGGCAAGTCCATATTATCAAAGCACGGACGACTTCAAGGAGAAGTCCAGCAATTATAAGCCAACAGCCTACGTCTATGTTGTTGGTAATAATTGGGTCCTTCCTGAAGGCAGAGAAGAAAAAGCCCACTCCGAAAATAATAATCAGATTTCTTATACTTTGAAGTTTTTTCATTTTATCATCCTTTCATTTAGAAAATCCCAAAGATTTTTTTCAATCTACTACTCACACTATACACCCATTATCTAAACATGTCAAATAAAAAGAGGGCTATCAACCCTCTAATCGTAGCCTGCACTGAGCGAACGAAGCGAGTCGAAGGACTCCCCGATTAAAAACTATTTAGTTCAATAAAAAAGCCTGTTAGTGGTCTAAGACATAACAGGCTATTTGTTTGGCTCGGCAGAAAGGGTGTTAATTGTTGTTTTTCTGCCAGTCCTCCAGAGTGCTGACGAGGTGTGCTTCATTGTGCGTCGTTGCCATCGCTAGATACAGCTGCGATTGAGCCGAAGCGACTTGTCTGTCGATAAAGGGTGATAGCTTCTCTTTGTCGGCAGGACATGGTTCCCACAAACGTTCTCCCCTTCTGGTGAAATATACGGAGTTATATCCGTTAGTTAAGGAGGGACGAATGAAGACTCGGTCAAAACAGTAATCACCATCATAGTCATGACCCGTGATAGCAAACGGATTCGGATGAGGCTTCTCGTAACCATTTATAGGTTCAAGATGCACCAATCTTCGCCATACGCCATCTTTCTTCGTTTCGTTAATTTCTACCGTGTAGGCGGCAAGTTCTCCATTGTAGATATTCCACGCCTCCAACTTTTGCTCGTTGAAATTGTCCCTCGAAATGATAGGCACGAAAATGACCAATATGCCAACATTGACTACGAGAATACCCACCACATAACACAACAACAACTTCTTCTTTTTCTTGTCCATTTTGTTCTCCTTTTTCTAGAGGGTTATAAAAATGTACAACACAAAACTATCTTATAGTATACACCCATTATTTAAATATGTCAAGCGATTTTGCCAGAATGAGAAAGTTCTTGTATAAAAAAAGCACCTAACGACTTGAGGTGCTTTAAAATAGTACGAGAAATTTATTCGTGCTTTATTTCGCCTCTCGTTCTAATAGAAACTTATGGCAGTAAGGCTTTGGATTTAGGTCTTGCACAACCCTCCACCCTTCTTTAGCAAGTTGATTGAGCGCTTTGCATATTTCTTCTTCTGTTTTATCTTCCGATTCACCGTCTTCGCCCCTTCTAAATCTCAAAATCTTGTATTCTTTCATTTTTTTCTCCTTGAAAGATTTCCATTTTCTATTTTTAGTTTACTACCTACATCATACACCCTTTTATTAAATTTGTCAAGGTTTTTGCTCGTTCTAGCAGACGATTTTAGAACTTCAGATTGGAAAACAATACGGGAAAGAATAAACAGACTAAGCTTTATAAGTTTTTAAAGCTAAGCAATTTTTGATTTTTTTTCTCGTATTCTTTCTTCAATACATTCAGCTACAGCCCTAAAAGTATTTTTCTCATTATATTTCAGTATCCCTAAATTAGCTGGCGGATTATACCGATTTTTATAGTTCCTAAAATATTTTCTAATGTTTATTGGTTTTAAAATTTTTCCTGAAGAATACTTCTCCCAAATTTTTAATATATCTCTAATTTTTTTTATTTTTATATTAAATTCTTCTACCCAATATTTCCTTTCGTTATCTTTGCATATAATTTTTCTATATACTTTAGGTATGCTATTTGAAATATCAATATTATCAGTATCTATTTTTTTTAATAGCTTTTCTATCTTTTTTAAAACTAGAGGCTCCACAAGAGAATACTCAAAACACATAATTTTAGATGTTCTATACAAATAATGCGAATGAGCAATTAAACTTATAACATCAAAAATTATTTCTTCTTTTAGTAAATTTTGTTTTATTAAATTTTTTCTTAATTTTTCCGCCACCTTATTTAAAGGTTTTGAATGAATAAATAAATTTCCTATAAATTTTTTAAGACTATTAAATTCCTCTTCATTTGAACCAGAAACCAAAATTCCCAATTCAATATTGTTTCTTAAAGCCTTATAGGTTAGGTTGGAAGATCCTACAATTCCCTCTCTAGAATTTAAAAAAAGTTTGGCGTGTAAATTTTTAATTTCAAATAAATATATCCAAAATGTATCTTTTCTTTCTTTAATTTCTTTTATTATTTTTTTTGAGTATCTCCTATTTTTTGACTTGTCATCGGTTATAATAATAATCCTTCCCTCTTCTTCTAATGTTCCAGAAACCAATAGCTCTGGCAAATAATATTTGCTCTCTTTTATTTTTGTTCCTTTGTAATTATCCCATAACTTGAAGTCCGAAATATAGGGACTGACAAAACCAATTACGCCACCATTCATAATAATTCTCTGAATAGCCTTAAATAATTTTTCTTTATATAAAACTTTCATAACTTTATTATACCAAAAAAAATAGAGAAAAACTCTCTGATATCAAAAAATCGCCACTTTGGCGACTTTTGATGCTTCTCGGTCTCTCGAACCGAGCACTAGCCTGCTCCGGGGAATAGACGACGTTCGAACCTGTTTTATGAGAACAAAAGAGTATTTTGAGATACCAGTTTTGGCCTCTCCGTGATTTACCCCACCCTGCTACTCACTATTTATATTATCTTCCGCCAAAATAGATATTTTTGATTCTATCATCTTGTAAGATTTCTTTTCCTCCTTCTAAAGCTATTTTTCCGTCTTCTAATATATATGTTCTGTGAGCAATGTTTACTGCTTGTTTAGCATTTTGTTCAACAATAATTATTGAAATCCCTTGTTTATTAATTGCTATAATCTTTTCAAAAACTTGTTTCATTACTTTTGGAGCTAAACCAAGAGATGGTTCATCAAGTAAGAGTAATTCCGGATCCTGAATCAAAGCTCTTCCAATAGCTAACATTTGTTGTTCTCCTCCAGATAAATTTACAGCGAGTTCATTCTTTCTTTCTTTCAGAAATGGAAATTTATTATATACATCTTGAATATTTCTTTTAATTATTTCTTTATCTTTCATTATGAAAGCTCCCATTTCAAGATTTTCTTTAACACTAAGATTAGAAAAAACTTGTCTTCCTTGAGGAACATAAGAAACACCTTGATAAATCAATTGATGAGTTGGTAGTTTTGTGATATTTTTGTCTTTGAAAATTATCTTTCCAGAATAAATCTTGCATAAATTAAAAACTGACTTAAGCAAAGTACTCTTCCCTGCTCCATTGGGCCCAATCAAGGCCACAATCTCTGCTGGCCTCACTTCCAAATCAACTTCATGCAAAATTTCCATTCCATTATATCCTGCTTTTAGATTATTTATTCTAAGTATCATTGTTGTTATTCTAACAAAAATATAGAAAAACAAAAGCCCTTTTAGGGCTTTTGCTACGCAGAATTGACTATTTCCAACCCTACTCTACTAATACACCTTCGCCATTCTGAACTTTAAATACTTTTTCTACCCTTTTTGACAAACCATCTGCTTCAATTTTTATTTGCCCACCAGCTCCTATTATATCAACAGAATATAAGGCATTCTTAATGCCCTCGGGTGTTATTTCTTTTGCTGATTCAATCGCACTTTTAATTGCTAACATAGCGTCATAACCAAAAGCAACCATAGACAAAGCTGGCGCTTCCTCTCCATATCTTTCTTGATATTTTTCAGCAAGTCCTTGAGATATTTTATTGTCTTCTACATAAACACTTGTAAAATATACTCCTTCGGCTGCATCACCTGCTGCTATAATTATATCTGGTATCAAAGCATCACCAGACAAAATTTGGGCTTGTAATCCTAATTCTTTTGCTTGTTTCAAAAACACATCTGTGTTCACAGGCACAAGAGGAAGATATACAGCATCAGCTTCTTTAGACTTTATCTTACTGATAATAGTCTTAAAATCGTTTTCTCCGACAGCTACTTTTTCTTCCAATAAAACCTCTCCACCTAATTTTTGAAATTCTTTTTTAAAGGCAGGGGCGATTACCTCTGACCATTCGTCCTGATGTAAAACAATGGCAACTTTCCTAAGATTTAGTTCATTATAAGCATAATTGGCCATCTTTCTTCCTGATAATTCAGTAGAAAATCCTGTACTAAAAATATAATCTCCCTCTTCCAATTCATTAGTGCTGTCCCAAGCAACCACTAATGGAATTTTATTCTGTTCAAAAATTGGCATTACAGCTTTAGCTCCGTGAACAAATGAAACAATACCAATATCTATTTTATCTACACTAATCAGCTTATTAGCAGCTGTAACAGTAATTTTATTATCGTATTGATCGTCTTCAAAAATTACCCTAATTTCTCTACTGTTAATTCCCCCTGCTTTATTTATTTCTTCTACCGCTATCTCAATTCCCTGTTGAATACTTATTCCAGCTATAGCAGCTTCTCCAGTCAAGGGCAGAATTGCTCCAATCTTAATAACTTCTTCTTCTTTTGATTCCCTAGTTGCTATATACCAAATTCCTCCAATGATTATTATGGCGATGATTACTCCGATGATAATTTTTGTTAATTTTGTCATAGTTTTTTATTTAATTAATTATTCCTCATACGGCACGAATTGACCTTTTTTGACTCCTTATTCATTTAATTCAATGGGTATACCATTTACAACTTTTTTAATCGTGTATCTCAATCCTTCAACATCGCCATTTTCAT
>JAUWWC010000006.1 GCA_030617105.1 Candidatus Nealsoniibacteriota bacterium | reverse complement strand
ACAGATAAGATGTGGCTTTTTCTTTCAGGGCCTAATAATACTTTTTCAATTGATTCTAAAAGTTCTTGCTGATAAACCTGTGTTTTATTCCTTTTAGCAGCTAAAATTGCTGCTTCATTAACAACATTAGCTATGTCAGCGCCAGAAAAGCCAGGAGTTCTTTCAGCAATTTCTCTTAAGTTCACGTCTGAAGCTAATGGTTTTCCCCGACAATGAATCTTTAAAATATCTTCTCTGCCATTAATGTCAGGCATATCTAAGACCACTTTTCTATCAAATCTCCCAGGTCTTAAAAGAGCTGGATCTAAAATATCTGGTCTGTTGGTAGCTGCCAAAATAATGACATTGGTATTTCTTTCAAATCCATCCATTTCTACTAAAATCTGGTTCAATGTTTGTTCTCTTTCATCGTGTCCTCCTCCGACTCCAGCTCCTCTATGTCTGCCAATAGCATCAAGTTCGTCAATAAAGATAATTGAAGTCCCAGCTTTCTTAGCACTAGAAAAGAGATCCCGTACTCGACTAGACCCGACACCTACGAACATTTCAACGAATTCTGAGCCAGAAACTGAAAAGAATGGAACACTGCTCTCGCCTGCCACAGCGCGCGCGAGCAATGTCTTTCCGCAGCCAGCCGGACCCACCAATAGAACTCCTCGTGGAATTCTTGCCCCCATTCTTAAATACTTTTTGGGATTTTTCAAAAAGTCAACAATTTCTTTTAATTCTTCTTTTGCTTCTTTTAATCCAGCAACATCTTTAAAGCTGATTTTTTCTTTCGGATGGCCTTCAGCTCCAAATAAGCGGGCTTTGGTTTTAGTAAAGCTAAAAGCTTGACCAGCTCCAGCTTTTGCCTGGCGGAAGATCATAAAAAAGAAGAATACAAAGATTAAAACAGGCAATCCAAACATTAAAACAGGTGTGAGCCAAATCCAAACTCCTCCTTCTGGTTTTGCTTCAATTTCTACTGTTTTTAATTTTTCTGAATCTACGCCAAGAGTTATTAACGATTCCGTAAGAGAGCTTTCTGATTCTTTTCTTGATTTTGCCTCTGTTTCATCTTGATACAGGATAGAAATCTCTGAACCAGCAACAGTAATTTTCTTAATTTTCTCTTGATTAATTTCTTCAACTAATTGAGTCAGAGAAACCTCTTTTTCTTCTTCAAAAGGATTAAAGAACAAAGCAAAAACCCCTGAAATTATCAGAAAGATAAGCAGAATAAAAACAAAATTCTTAATCAGAAACTTCATATTACTTAATTTACCATATTTTTCAAAGAATTTCAATTATAAAGAAAAGCCCCTGACATTAAAATAGCAGGGGCTATCGGGCATGGAGATAAAAAATATTATTTTTATTACTCTTGTTTTTGTGTTTGTGTTTGTCGCGCTTCTTCGTCGTGCTTGTCAATTTTAGTTTTAAGTCCTTGCCAGAATCCCGGAAGCATTTTAGCTCGCGCTTCTAAGCGCTTCCACTGGCCAAAAAGCTTATCGCCGTCTCTTTCTTTCCATAGTTTTTGCCGTTTTCTTTCAAGCATATCAGAAAAATCTGAAACTCTAACGCCTTGCAAGGCCATGTTTACTTTATCATATGCTTGCTGTTTAATGCTTCTTTGGAATTCACTAAAGTTTCCTGTCGTTTTTTTCAATTGTTCGTCTATTGAAGCACAACAGATTTCAGCTTTTTGGAAAGTCCATACAATAAGAGGAAATTCCTCATTTTTTTCCCATTCTGCAAGCCAGGCCTTGAAGCAGTTTCGGCAAATGAGACTTTTTTCTTCTTTCCATTCTCCGCAAAGCATGCATATTTCATTATCGTTCGTCTTTTTATTGTTCATGACTAGCCCCTTTCTTTTCTATCTATCCTTGCCCGTTCAATATCTACATTATACAGGAAAGCTAATCTTTTGTCAAGAGCTTTAAGGTCATTCGGTGTTCAAGCGGCTCAATTAGTAAAATTTTAAAGTCATATTTTTCTCCAATTTTCAGGGTTTCTTCCATTTTTTTCTGAGAACCAAATTCAGAAACATGGCATAATCCTTGAATTTGAGGAGAAATTTTAATAAAAGCGCCAAAAGGATTAAATTTAGTTACTTCCCCTTTTACAATATCACCCTTTTTATAGCTTTTCTCAATATCTTTCCAGGGGTCTTTTTTCAGAGCTTTTAGGGATAGAGATACTTTTCCATTTGAAATATCAATAATTTTTGCTTTAATTTTTTGACCCAGTTTAACTATTTCTGAAGGATTTTCAATTAGCTGCCAATCTAACTCAGAGATGTGAATAAGGCCCTCTAAAGATTCCGGAGTTTCATCTATTTTAAACTTTACAAAAACTCCAAAGTCTACAATACCAGTGACTTCTGCTTCAACTACATCCCCTATTTGATAGTTTTTCAACATCTCTTTTATCTTTTTACTTTCTTTTGCTTTTTCAGATAAAATAAGCTTTTCTTCTTTTTGGTCAAAGTCAAATATCTTTACTTCCATTTCTTTGCCAATGAATTTCTGCAGGGATATTAAGATTTTTTGAGTATCCCCTCCTTCTACTTTTGGATAGTTTGCTGGAGATAGCTGAGAAACAGGCAAGAAGGCTGGGATTCCTGATACTTCTGCCAGAAGCCCTCCTTTATTTGCCCCTGAAATCTTTACTTTAATAGTTTCATCGCTTTCTTTTTTTCTAGAAAGCTCTTCCCAGGCAAGTTCTTTACCTGCTTTAGTTAGAGAAAGTTCAATAAAGCCCTCTTCGTTTTCAAGGTCTACTATTTTTGCAAAAACTTTATCTCCAATTTTTAAATCTTTTAGTTTATGTCTTGCCTCATAAAACTCTCTACCATAAATTATGCCTGTTCCCCAAAGCCCCAAATCTAAAAAAACAGAGGCCTTACCTTTGTTAACAATCTTTCCCTGAACAATCTCACCAATCTTCGGCGGCTTCATTAAGTTGTCTTTCTCCAAGATATTTTTCATAATATATTGTTTATAACATAGATTTACCATAAATGCAATAAAAAAAGCCCTGCTAAAGCAAGGCTTTGATTTGTGGGTCATTCAAGACCCGATTACTAATTTTGCCTTTTTGCATTCGCCTGGTTTCAATCCCAACCTTTTTGCTTTATTTTTCGGGAGAGTAGAGTGGTCTCTATAGGATTTACCATCTGACCACTTTTTTCCTCTGGGGTTTTCTGCTACGCCATAAGGAGTTGGTTTAGTTGCGAAGAGACTAGTTTCATCAAATTCTCCATTAAAAGCGGGTCGGTCATCCCTTGCTACATAGACTGTGATTGTTTTCTGTGTCATAATTTATCTCCTTTCAAATCTATATGTTTTTAATATTTGGAAAAGAACTTTAACTGATTCTAAATATTATCATATTATTTAAAAAAGTCAAGTTATCCGAGGTCTGTCCTCGGATAATTGAAACTTGGACTCGGATGTGATAAAATTAAAACATATGAATATTACTTGGTACGGACAAAGTTGCTTTCAGATTTCCTCAACTCAGAACAAAGACAATCACGTCTCAATCGTGATTGATCCTTTTGATGAAAATACTGGCTTGAGAGTTCCAAGGCTTCAGGCTGATATTGTATTAATCACGCATGACCATCATGACCATAATAATATTAAGGCAGTTTCTGGCCAGCCCTTGGTTATAAAAGGACCTGGTGAATATGATGTAAAAAGAGTTTTCATTCAAGGAATCTCTGGTTATCATGATAATGCTCAAGGAGCGCAAAGGGGAGATATAACGATTTATACTATTGAAGCAGAAGGAATACGATTATGCCATTTAGCAGATTTAGGCCAAAAAGAATTATCTTCTATCCAGCTTGATAAGATTGGTGATGTTGACATATTAATGATTCCAGTTGGAGGAGTTTATACTATTGATGCTGCAGAAGCAGTAAAGGTAATTGCTCAAATTGAACCCAAAATCATAATACCAATGCATTACAAGATTCCTAAGTTGAAAATAGAATTACATAATATTGATAAGTTTTTAAAAAGCTTAGGCATAAAAAAACCAGAGTCCTTGCCCAGGTTGTCTATCAAAAAGAAAGACATTTCTTCTGAAGAGACAAAAACAATTTTATTGCAACCGTAATCGTGGATATCTTAAACAAACTTCTAAAACAGCCAGAGCATGTTAGAAAGCTAATTCTCTGGACCATAGTTATTATTGTTGCTTTGATTTTGGGGATTTTCTGGATTCATAATTCTTATCAGAGAATAAAGAATCTTCAGTCAAAAGAAATTATTAAAGAACAATGGATAAACAACATAGAACAACAGTTAAGACAGGGAATATAAAAGTTCGGGAAATAACTGAAGAGATGAAGGACTCATATATTGACTATGCAATGTCAGTTATTATTTCCCGGGCTCTTCCTGATGTCCGCGATGGCCTGAAACCAGTTCATCGCCGAATTTTGTATGCGATGTTAGAAGACGGTTTAACCCCCACTGCTAAATTTAGAAAATCAGCAACTGTTGTGGGATCGACTTTAGGCCGCTATCACCCCCATGGAGATATTGCTGTGTACGACTCTTTAGCCAGAATGGCTCAAGATTTTTCTTTAAGATATCCTTTAATAAAAGGCCAAGGTAACTGGGGGAGCGTTGATGGCGACAAACAAGCTGCAATGCGTTACACAGAGTGTCGTTTATCAAGAATTGGCGAGGAGATGTTAAAAGATATTGGAAAGGATACGGTTAATTTCCGACCTAATTATGACGGCACAAGAAAAGAGCCAATAGTTCTTCCTTCTCCTCTGCCTCAACTTCTTTTAAACGGCTCTTTGGGGATTGCGGTTGGCATGGCAACTAATATTCCTCCTCATAATCTTACTGAAGTTTCTGATGCTTTAATTCATTTAGTTGACCATCCTAAAGCAGCAATTGAAGATGTTTTTCAGTTTATTAAAGGGCCTGATTTTCCAACTGCCGGAGCAATTTACGGCAAGAAAGATATAATCTTTGCTTATTCTCAAGGCAAGGGACCAATCGTAGTTCGTGGAAAAGCAGATATAGTAGAAAAAGAAAAAAAAGACAGGACACAGATTATTATCACAGAGATTCCTTTCCAAGTCCAGAAGTCAAGTTTGGTTGAACAGTTTGCTAAGCTGGTTCAGGATAAGAAGATTCAGGGAATAAAAGATATTAGGGATGAGTCAGATAAAGAAGGAATGAGGATTGTAATTGATTTGCAAAGAGATGCTTATCCTAACAAGGTTTTAAACCGACTTTACAAATTCACTGATTTGCAAAGGACCTTTCACTTAAATATGCTGGCTTTAATAGATGGTATTCAGCCAAGAGTATTATCGCTTCTTGATGTTTTGAACTATTTTATTGTTCATAGAAAAGAAGTAGTTGTTAGAAGGACAAAATATGATTTAGAGCGCGCTAAAGAAAGAGCTCATATCTTGGAAGGTCTGAATAAATGTTTAGGAAAGATTGATAGAGTGATAAAGACAATCAAGGCGTCTAAGGACAGGGAGGATGCTAAGAAAAACCTGATGAAGAAATTTAAATTGACCGAGATTCAGGCAAATGCAATATTAGAAACAAAATTATCTGCTTTAGCAAAATTAGAAAGGAAAAAGATTGAAGATGAACTTAAAGAAATGAAAGCAAAAATCAAAGAATATACAGCAATTCTGAAAAGCCCTCAAAAGATAAAAGCAGTTGTTAAGAAAGAATTAAAACAAGTTAAAGAGACTTTTGAAGATGAAAGAAAAACAAAGCTTTTTGTTCAAAAGGTTGGGGACATTGCTGAAGAGGATTTAATTCCTCAAGAAGAAACAATCATTACGTTAACTCAAGGTGGCTATATTAAAAGAATAAATCCTGCTATTTACAAAATCCAGAGAAGAGGAGGAAAAGGAATTTTAGGAATGAAAACATTGCAGGATGATGTGGTTGAGCATTTTCTTTCAGCTCAAACCCATGACTCATTGCTTTTCTTTACTGATTCAGGAAAAGTTTTTAGAACCCTTGTTTATGAAATTCCCGAAGGCACAAGAGTAGCTAGAGGAAGAGGTCTTTTGAACTTCCTTGAGCTTTCTCCTGAAGAAAAGGTTTTATCCTTAATGACTATTGGCAAGGAGAATATTGCTCAGGGGATAAAAAATATAGTAATGATTACTCAAAATGGTATAATAAAGAAAACTGGTTTGGACGAGTTTAAAAATGTTAGAAGGTCTGGCTTGATTGCAATAAAACTTAGAAAAGGCGACCTTTTGAAAAAGGTTGCCAAGACCTCTGGTCAAAATGATATAATTATAGTAACCAAGAAGGGCCAGTCAATTAGATTTAAGGAGCAGGATATTAGAGAAATGGGCAGACCAGCTTCTGGCGTAAGAGGGATTAATCTGAGAAAAGGAGATAAAGTGGTTGGAATGGATATTATAGAAGCAAAAGAAAACCAGTATTTACTGGTTGTGATGGAAAATGGATATGGAAAGAGAACTGATTTGAAAGAGTATAAATTGCAAGGAAGAGGAGGAATGGGTATTAAGACAGCTAATGTTACTTCAAAAACTGGAGAATTAGTTTTCTCAAAGATTATAACAGATCAGGAGGAAGATTTAATTGTTATTTCTCAAAAAGGCCAGGTAATTAGGACAAAGATTTCTTCAATTGCTAAAATTAGCAGAGCAACTCAAGGAGTGAAAATAATGAGATTAGGAGAAGGAGATAAGGTTGCCTCTGCTACCTGTATATAAATATGAAGGATTTTTTAAATCCAGAAGAAATATTAGATGAACTTGAGATAAGTCCAGATATGGTAGCTGCTGAGTTTGGTTGTGGCTCAGGTGGTTTTGCTATTCCTTTAGCTAAAAGATTAGATCAAGGATTGGTTTATGCTATAGATATTCAACAAGCTCCTTTGTCTGCTTTAAAAAGCCGGACTCTATTGGAAAATATTGTTAACATTAAAATTACTCGTTCTGATTTGGAAAAACCAAAAGGTTCAACCCTAACTCCACTTTCTCTGGACTTAATACTTATCCCCAATGTTTTATTTCAAGCAGATGATAAAGATGCTATAATATCCGAAGCATCAAGAGTATTGAAAAACAACGCAAAATTAGTAGTGATTGACTGGTTGCCTGAGGCGACTCAGGGACCAGTGGAAGGCAGAGTTTCTTCAGAAGAAGTAAAGAAGATAGCTGAAGGAGAAGGGTTTAAATTAGAAAAAGAATTTGAAGCAGGAAAGTATCACTATGGATTGATTTTCGAAAAACCTTAATTATGATATAATAAATACAATATGCGCAAATACTTAAGTTTAATTCTGTTAATTGTTGTTCTTGCTCCTCTAACAGTTGAAGGAGTTACGATTGACAATCCTTTAGCAGCTGATACTTTTGCTGAACTTATAGATGATATCATTAACTTTATTTTTATACTCGCCATAGCAATAGCTCCGATAATGTTTATTATTGCTGGTTTTTACTTTATTACTGCAGTTGGCGACCCAGCCAAGATTGAAACAGCAAAAAAAATGATTCTTTGGACTTTAATTGGCTTGCTTGTTGTTATGAGCGCTAAAGGATTGATTATGCTTTTCGGAGAAATCTTTGGAGTAGAAACACCATATAATTAATAAGATAAAGGTCGAACTTAAAATAAGTTTAAGTTATCAAAAAAATGAAAAAAGTTTTAGTAAGTTTAACTTTGATTAGTCTCTTAGCTGTACCGTTAATGGCATCGGCAGACATCTGGTCAGATCTATTCGGAGGAGAAACATCACCAGAGACAGTACCTGAAACAGATGTAATGAGGATACTTGGCAGTCTTATGAATTGGATGTTTGCAATTCTATTAGTTGTAGCTGCTATTTTTATTATAGTTGCTGCTTATACGTTTGTTACTGCGTCTGGAGATCCTGATAAGACAAAAACAGCAAGAAATTTTGTGCTTTATGCCTTAATTGGAGTATTGGTGGCTTTTGCTGCTAGGGGATTAGTGGAGTTGGTAAGATTGATAGTTCAACCAGCAACGTAGTAATTTCTTCATATTGTTTACTATTTTTAACCCCGCCTTCTACAGTAGACGGCGGGGTTGATTTTTTTCATAAAAAAGGTATAATAAATTCACAAGAGCGGATGTGGTGAAATTGGGAAACACGCAAGATTTAGGATCTTGTGCCGAAGGGCTTGTGGGTTCGAGTCCCACCGTCCGCACAAAACTAAAAACCGCCGTCTGAGGCGGTTTTTTTACTACTATTTTATAGATACTTTTGTTTTCTTTTTTCTTTTAGTTTTTGGAATTCTGATACACAGGATTCCGTTTTTCATTGTAGCTTGAGCTTTGGAGCTATTAACTTCAGCAGGAAGAATAATTTTCCTTGAAAATTGTCCCCAAAAACACTCCTGGTAAAAATAATTCTCCTGTTTTTCTTCAAATTGTTTTTCTCTTTTCCCTCTTATTGTAACTACATCCTTTTCAATAGAAATATCCAAATCCTCTGGCTCTATTCCAGCAATTGCAGATTGAATAACAACATCTTCATGTGTTTGATAAACATCAACTGTTAGTTCTCCAACTGGCTCATCAAGCCAATCTTTTTGCTTGCCTGCCGTAGCTTTAGCAGGGGCGGGTTTTATTTCAATTTTTTTCTTCATTTTAATTTAAGAATATATGATTATACCTTAACGAATCAAGGTTCTGAGCGAAGCTCAGGTTCTTATTTTGCAAATACTTGCTAATGTTTTAAGTTTCCTAAAGCCAGAAGAAACAAAAATAGCAAGGCCGCTTAAAAGAATAATTAAGAAAGCAACCGAGGAAATCAATAAAATAGAATTTCCTTGTGTTAAACTTGCTTCAATTACCATTATAGATATATTAAACAGGCCGTGCAAGAGAGTTGCTATTGCTACTCCTTTGAAAATCAATTTTATTCGTTTTTTAGGTTCAAAAAATGACAGAGCTAAGAAATAACCAAGAGTTGCAGAGCATAAAGCATGCAAGAAAGTAGCTCCTATGAAGCGGAAACAGCTAATAACTATGGCTTCTTGGAGAAGTATTGGCTCTTGTCCTAAAAACAAAACCAGGATATTTTCCAAAGCAGCAAACCCAAGAGCTGCAATAATCATATAAAGCATAACATCTACTGGTTCGTCAAATTCTGGATTATTTATTGCCTTCTCATTAACAATTAAATACTTGGAAAGCTCTTCTACTAAAGCTATGATAATAAATTGATATACAAGAAAGAATAAAAAGGGGAGGGTTTCTAAGAATTTTCCTCCAAAGAAATACAAGCCAGCAGAGATTTCTATTTCTATTAAAGCAGCTAATACAGCTGCAAGCATTCCATAGAAGAAAATCTTTAAAATCATTCTATTTGATTCAGGATGAGCATCTTTGCGCAAGTAAAACAGAAGCCAGATAATGCTGGGAGCAAAACCAAGAATGATAAAAATAACATATGTTATGATTTTGGCCATTTTTCAATCATTAAACATTTCTTTTTATCTTTAATAGGCAATTTTTGATAGATTTCTTCAGTAATAAAAGGAATAAATGGATGCAGGAGTTTTAAAGAAGTAAATAACACGTAAAACAAAACTTTCTTAGTTTCTTCATTATCTTGTTTTTTAGATGCCTCAATATATTTATCGCAGAAATCATGCCAGAAGAAATCATATAAAGTATGAGCTGCTTTTCCAAATTTAAAGTTTTCTAAATCTTTATTAACTGATTTTATTGTTTTATCTAATTGCTTTAGTATTTTTCTGTCAGCAGAAGTTAAGTTTTGAGCTTTAAGTTGTAGTTTTGATTTTTGAGCTTTGAACTTTGAGCTCCCTATTTGTCCCAAGACAAATCGGCTGGCGTTCCAAAGCTTGTTGCAAAACTTCTTTCCCATAACAATATTATCTTTAACAAATCTAAAATCTTGGCCTCCTGTAATTTGGTATGCAATTCCAAAACGGGTAGCGTCTGCGCCAAACTCGTTTATAAGATTTATTGGATCTATTCCAGTGCCAAGGGATTTAGACATTCTTTTCCCTTCCTTAGTTAAGATAGTGGCATGGATATATACATGTTTAAATGGAATTTCTTTTCTAAATTCTATTCCAGAAAAAATCATCCTTGCTACCCAAAGATTTATTATATCCCGAGCAGTGCTTAGAACATCTGTAGGATAAAATGCTTTAAGCTCTTTTGTGTTTTTAGGCCAGCCCAATGTTGCAAAAGGCCAAAGAGCAGAACTAAACCAGGTATCTAAAACATCTGTTTCTTTTTCAATAGGGATTTTATGGCCCCACCAGATTTGTCTTGAAATACACCAATCTCTTATATTCTTCAGCCAGTCAAAATATGGTTTTTCAAAACTTTTAGGATGAAATTTTATCTTTCCTTGTTTAACCGGCTTTTCAGCCATCTTAGCCAACTCATTCATTTTCAAAAACCATTGCTTGGAAAGAATCGGCTCTATTACAGTATCGCATCTGTAGCAGCGGGCGCTGTTATGAATATATGGTTCAATCTTTTCCAAAATTCCAATTTTTTCCATATCTTTTACAATTTGTTTTCTTGCTTCTGCCACTGTCATTCCAGCATATTTATCAGCCAATTTTGTCATTCGTGCATCAGGACCTATAACTTGTTTTTTTTCTAAGTTATGTCTTTCCCCTATTTCAAAATCAAGGATATCATGAGCTGGTGTTATTTTCATAGCGCCAGTTCCGAATTTCATATCAACCATTTTGTCTTCAATAATTTTCATTTTTGCTGGCCCTAATACAGTTTTAATAGTAATTGTCTTGTTAATATATTTTTTGTATCTTTGATCTTTAGGATTTACTGCAATAGCAGTGTCTCCTAATTTTGTTTCCGGCCTTGTTGTAGCAATAGTAATAGGTCCATATTTAATGTAATACATTTCTGCTGGCTTTTCTTTATACACAATTTCAAGATCTGACAAACTTGTTGAGCAGCGAGGACACCAGTTAACTGTTCGTTCTCCTCTGTAAATCCACCCCTTTTTGTAGTAATGCAGGAAAGTTTGTTTGACTGCTAGCGAATAATCTTTATCCATAGTAAATCTGGTTCTTGACCAATCACAGGAACAGCCAATCTTTTTAAACTGATTTAAAATAATATCTCCGTATTTTTCTTTCCATTTCCAAACCTCTTTGATAAACTTTTCTCTTCCTAAATCAAACCTGGTTAGCCCCTGTTTTTTTAATTTCTTCTCAACTACATTCTGGGTAGCAATTCCAGCGTGGTCTGTTCCTGGAAGCCAGAGAGTTTTAAATCCCTGCATTCTTTTCCAACGGATTAGAATGTCTTGAATAACAGCATTTAAAGCATGACCCATGTGCAGTTCTCCTGTAATATTTGGAGGAGGGATGACAATTGTGTATGGTTTTTTATGGGTTTTAGGAAGTTTGTCTGGATTAAAAAAACCAGACCTTAGCCATAATTTATAAATCTTATCTTCTACAATTTTGGGATTGTAAGCTTTAGGTAGCTTCATACATATTCATTTTAGCATATTCTTAAATTAGCGTCAGCTTTGATTTTCTGCCAGTCTTTGGGTTTTCCAAAATATCCTGCTATCGCTGTCATTACTGCATTGTCAGTGCATAAGTTTTTTGGAGGAATTAAGCAATTGAATTTCTGCTTAAACTGCTTTCTTAATTCATTGTTTGCGCAAACCCCGCCTCCAAGAATTATTGTTTTTGCCTTGTAATCTTTAGCTGCTTTGATAGTTTTTTTAAGCAACACATCAATTATTGCTTGTTGAACTTCTTTACACATCTCTTTGATATATTTTTTATCCTTGTATTTATACAAAACAGCAGTTTTCAAACCAGAAAAACTAAAATCATAATTTTTCTGATTAATCATCGGCCTCGGCAGATTTACAGAGGCCCGTCCTCCGTATTTTTTTGCTTCAGCAGCGATTGCTGGCCCACCTGGGTAGCCAAGTCCTAAAATCCGCGCTACTTTATCAAAACATTCTCCAGCAGCATCATCTCTTGTTTCTCCAAGAATTTTATATTTTCCAATATCCCGCATTAATATCAATTGAGTATGTCCACCGCTTACCACTAAGCAAACTGCAGGAAAGTTTTGACTTTTGAACTTTGAGCTTTGAGCTTTGTCAACGAAGTTGACAACTATATGTGCTTCAATATGATTTACTGGAACAATCGGTAAGTCCAAATAACAGGATAGGGCCTTGGCAAAATTCACTCCAATCCATAAACAGGGCTCTAATCCTGGACCATTTGTAACAGCAATTAAATTCAGTTTTGGGTTTTTAGCTTTTTTTAATGCCTTTTCTAAAACAGGTAATAGATTCTTTTGATGTTCTCTTTTTGCTAAACTTGGATATACTCCTCCCCATTTTTTATGGACTTCTACTTGCGAAGAAACAATATTTGCTAAAATCTTAAAACGAGGCCGTTTTCGCCCCTTAGCTTCTACAACTGCCACACAAGTATCATCACAAGATGTTTCTATTGCTAAGATATTCATAACTATTGAGGTCGAACCTCTTATTTTGTTTGTTCGTTTATCTTAACTAAAAACTTGATTTTTTTCAATTTTTATGCTACGATAATATTACGTTTTGACCCCATCATCTAGTGGCCTAGGATACCAGGTTTTCATCCTGGAAACCGGGGTTCGACTCCCCGTGGGGTCGCAAAAAGGCCCAAAGGGCTTGACAAGTTCTGTGGGCATGCTATAATGTAGGTAGTACACTAAACAACAATATTAACTTTTTGAAAGGAACAGGAAATGAAACGGACAGTAATTCTAACGATGGTAATGGTAGTGGTAGTGATGGGCATCTCTGACAAAGCTGTGGCCGACGTATGGTCTCGTTGTGGCTTATTATCTTCCCATGGGTTCCGATATGGAGGACGTCGATTTCTCGGTGGATCCTTCCGGACTCCTTATGGAAATGTATGGAATCGTTGTGGTTTATCGTCCAGTTACGGCGGATATGGTTATGGACGTGACCGTACTCTCGGGAGAGTAACAGGTTATGGCGGATTAGCAATGAATGTACTTGGCGGACTAAACCAGATATCAACAACCAATCGACTGGTTAATCATCAGATATCAACAGACAATCGGATGATAAACATGACTGAAAGAGAACAGGCATTCAGGCACCAGCAAACAGGACCAATAGTTCTTCAAGTGAAGAGGCCAAAAACGCAGAAAAACGAGAACCAGGAACTTCGAAAAGAAGTAGAGGCGCTGAAATTGGAGCTGGAAAAATTAAAACTCCAGCAAGAGCTTGAAAAAGCCAAGAAATAATATTGCGGCGCAAATGGGCGATTTCTAATAAAGAAATCGCCCCTTTTTTTTCTTAAAAAAGTGCTGTTGTGCTATTATACAGAATACAATGGAACAAGATTATTATCTTAAAGTTGCCAGAGCAAAGGATTTGAAAAATCTAAAAGAGAGATTTCTTTTTAGATTTTTTGAAATTTTCCCAGGAGTCTTATCCTGGGGAGCTTTATTTTTAGTTATTTTTCTCTCCTGGTGGCAGCCCCTTTGGATTGCTATTTTTATTATAATCTTTGTGGTTTTCTGGTTTCTCCGAACCATTTATTTTTCTTTACATCTCTGGTCAGGGTATAAGAAGATGGCAGAACATGAGAAAACTGATTGGATGAAAAAACTTAATGAGTTGCACAATTGGAAACGAATCTATCATTTAATTGTTATTCCAATGTCTAAAGAACAATTAGAGATTGTTAGAGATAGTTTTAAGAGTTTAGGGAGTACGGATTATCCAAAAGATAAAATGATTATTGTCTTGGCTTGCGAAGAGAAATTTAAAGATTCTACACAGGCAATAGCAGAACAAATTGAAAAAGAATTCAGTTCAAAGTTTTTTAAATTCTTAGTAACCTGGCATCCTGATAATTTGCCAGGCGAAATCCCAGGCAAGGGCTCTAATGAAACCTGGGCAGCCAAAAAAGCAAAAGAGAAGATTATTGAGCCTTTAGGCATTGCTTATGAGAATATAGTTTTTTCTTCTTTTGATGTTGATACTTGTGTTTTCCCAAAATATTTTTCCTGTCTGACTTATCATTATTTGTCTTCAGAAAAACCAACTAAAACTAGTTTCCAACCCATTCCTCTTTTCATTAACAATATATGGCAGGCTCCAGCGATTTCCAGGGTTTTTTCTTTTTCCTCAACTTTTTGGCATGCTATGAACCAGGAAAGGGCAGAGAAATTAGTAACTTTTTCCTCTCATTCAATGAGCTTCCAGGCGTTAAATGATATTGGTTTTAAGCAGACAAATGTTGTTTCAGATGATTCAAGAATCTTTTGGCAGTGCTTTTTGAAATACGATGGAGATTATAGGGTTCAACCCTTATATTACCCAATTTCTATGGATGCTAATGTAGCAAAGAGTTTTTCCAGAACCTTGATTAATATCTTTCGCCAGCAAAGAAGATGGGCTTATGGAGTAGGAGATATTGCTTATTTTCTTTTTGGATTTTATAAAAATAAAAAGATCCCTTTTCTGAAGAAATTATCTTTGGGCATTGAATTAGTTGAAGGACATTTTTCCTGGGCTACTGCCAGTATTATGATTTTCTTATTGGGCTGGCTTCCATTGGCTTTAGGAGGACAGGAATTCTCCCAAACCATAATCTCATATAATCTGCCAAAGATAATTAGCAGAGTTATGACATTAGCTATGATTGGCTTGTTAAGTTCTATTTATTTGAGTTTTCTTTTGCTTCCTCCAAAACCTCCAAAATACGGCAAATACAAATATCTAATCTTTATTTTTGGCTGGCTTTTGTTTCCAATAATGATGATATTCTTTGGCTCTCTTCCTGCTCTTGATGCTCAGACCCGTTGGATGCTGGGCAAATACATGGGCTTCTGGGTTACTGAAAAAGTCAGGAAGTAATTATTCCAAATGTATTCTTTGGCGGAATCTTGATAACTTATCCCGTAAAGCGGGGTGTTTTTTTAATTGAGGGTCTTGAATTAGAATCTGTTTTGCTGATTCTCTGGTTTTCTCAACCAAAGATATGTCTTTTAAACAACTCATCATTAAATCAGGAATTCCCCATTGTCTAGTTCCTTTAAAGTCACCAGGTCCTCTGATTTCTAAATCTTTTTCAGCCAAAGCAAATCCATCTTCAGAACTGATTAAAGCTTTTAACCGCTGATGAGTTTTCTTAGCAGGTGAGTCAGTGAATAATAAGCAGTATGATTGATAGCCAGCTCTTCCAACTCTTCCTCTGAACTGATGAAGCTGAGCCAGGCCAAAGCGCTCTGCTCCTTCAATCATCATTACTGTGGCATTAGGAACATCAATTCCTACTTCAATTACTGAAGTGGAAACCAAGATATCTGTTTTCTTATTCTTAAAGTCCCTCATTATATTCTCTTTTTCCTTTGTTGCCATTTTTCCATGGAGTATGCCTATGTTTAAATCAGGAAAGATTTCTTTTGAAAGCTTTTCATATTCTTCTTCCACTGCTTTTACTTTAGCCCAGCTTATTTGGGCTTCTGACAATTCTTCATTATTATTGCTTTTTTCTATTCTTGGGCATATTACAAAAACCTGTCTTTTTTTCTTCACTTCTTTTTTAATAAAGGCATAGGTTTTTTTTCTTTGTCCTGGTTTAATTACTTGGGTGATTATTTTCTTTCTTCCTTTTGGAAGTTCGTCAATTAGAGAAAGATCCAAGTCGCCATAAACAGTCAAAGCTAATGTGCGGGGGATAGGAGTAGCAGTCATAGAGAGAAGATGGGGAATAATATCTTGGCTTTTGCAAAGCTTGGCGCGCTGTTCTACGCCAAAGCGATGCTGTTCATCCAAGATAACCAAGCCAAGTTTCCCAAACTTTACTTTGTCTTGAATTAAAGCATGGGTTCCAATCAGAATATCCATTTCATTGCTTGCAATTTTTTCAAGAAGTTTTTTCCTTGAGATTTCTATTACTTGGTTTTTTAATTTCTTTGAACGAAATTGGTCCTGCTTGCCAGTTAATAATCCAATATTAACTTTAAAATCTTGAAGCAGTTTGGCTATTTCCTGAAAATGCTGCTTAGATAAGACTTCAGTAGGAGCCATAAAAGCAGTTTGATAGCCATGTTTAATAGTGTTTAAAGCAGCTATTGCAGCAACAACAGTTTTCCCAGAACCGACATCTCCTTCAAGAAGACGGTTCATTGGTCTTGGTCTTTCCAAATCCTTTAAAATCTGCCAGGCGGATTTCTTCTGCGCATCAGTAAGTTTGAATGATAATGACTTAACAAAGTCCTGGATTGTTTTTAATTTAATTGGAAGAGAAACTGCTTTTTCTTGATTAAGACGGTTTCTTTCTCTTAAAACAAAGAGCTGGATATAGAAGAGTTGTTCAAAGGAAAATCTATCCTGTGCTTTTTGCGACAATTCTACAGAACTTGGAAAGTGAACTTGCCAAAGAGCTTTCTTAACAGGCATAAGATTATATTCTTTTATTAGTTGTTCAGGCAGGGTTTCTTTAATTTGGTTTTCAAGATTAGTTAATAAAGGTTTTAAAATATATCTGAGCCATCTTGAAGACAAGCCAGCTGTTTCTGGATAAACTGGTATAAGGCGGCCAGTATGAGTTAGATTAGACGACAAATCTCCTTTTTCATGAATAGGGTTTGATAGATATACGCCATTCTTTGATATTATTGCTTTTCCTGAAAGAAAAACATTATTTCCTTTTTTCAAGGTTTTTGTCAGATAGGGCTGATTAAACCAGATTACTTTTATTGCTCCTGTTTTATCTTCTATAACTGCTTGGGTCAGGAACATTCTTCTTTTCCAGGTTCTAGTGGTTTTAATTTCAAGAATCTTTCCATGAACTGTGCAAATCTCATTAATCTTTATTTCTGAGATAGGAATTAAATTAGAAAAATCCTCATAACGATGAGGAAAATGAAAAAACAAGTCCTGAATTGTTTTAATTCCCAACTTTTTCAATTTCTTTTTAAAAACAGGCCCTATTCGCGCAATATTTTCAATAGGAGTAGAAAGATTCATTGCGCGCCTAGTAGGAGTCGAACCTACGACCTCTTGGTCCGCAACCAAGCGCTCTATCCACTGAGCTACAGGCGCATTTGCTTTTTCAATTTATCATAAAATTCTTTAAAAATCAATTGACTTTATTGGTTTTTAGAGGTAAAATAAAATTAGTTGGAGGAGTGCGGTGAATTGGTAAACCAGCATCCTGCTAAGATGTAACCTGGAAACGGGTTTGTGGGTTCGAGTCCCACCTCCTCCGCTGTTTTTTTGGAGGGGTCGGATAGCGGTTTATTCCATCGGTTTTGAAAACCGACGTCCTCACGGACTCGTGGGTTCGAATCCCACCCCCTCCGCAAAAGAACTATGTGGTTTTCCACATAGTTGTTTTTTTTAAATATGGTAGAATATAAGTAATGCTGGATAAGATTAGTAGTTTATTTGGATTTCGGCCTAAGAAATTCTTGGGCATAGATATTGGCACCTCTTTTGTAAGAATTATTGAGCTCAGCCGTAAAAGGCAGGCATATAAGCTTGAGAATTATGGAGAAGTAGGAACTTCATCTTTTAAAAAGAGACCTTTTAGGATTTTTCACAAAAACACTCTTTCTCTTTCAAATAAAGAAATAGCCAAAGCCATTCAAGTCATTTCTGAAGAGGCAGGAATTCAGACCAAAGATGTTAATTTTTCTATTCCTGATTTTTGCAGTTTCTTCACCAGTTTCAAGCTCCCAGCAATGGCTAAAGATGAAATTCCTCAGGCAGTTCAATATGAAGTCAGGCCTTATGTGCCCCTTCCTTTAGCTGAAGTTATTTTAGATTGGTCTATAATTGAAGGCACGCCGCCTAACAGCCCTCTTAAGATTTTGGTAGTGGCGATTCCCAATGATATTGTTAACCAGTATCAAGAGATCGCCCATCTTGCTAATTTAAACTTAAGAATTTTAGAATCAGAGGTATTTGCTTTAACTAGGGCTTTGGTTAAAAAAGAGAAAGTAAAAAAAATAATTGGCTTGATAGATATTGGGGCCAGAAGCACTACCTGTAGTGTTATTGAACAAGGGGTTTTAAAAATAAGTCATAGTTTTAACATTGCTGGTAATGAATTAACAGAGATTATAGCCAGATCTTTAAATATTGATTATAATAAAGCTGAGGAGGTGAAAAAAAAGCAGGGACTAATTCCTAACAATGAAATTGAATCCTCAAAAAGTGTTAGAAAGATTTTAATTCCTTTAATTGACTCAATTTTAGAAGAGATTAAAAAAGCCTTTCGCAGTTTTTATCTAAAAGAAGGAAAAGAAATAGAAAAGATTATTTTAGCTGGAGGTTTAGTGTCAATGCCTGGTTTAAAAGAATACTTTTCTACAGGGTTAAAAAAAGAAGTAGATATTGCTGATCCCTTTTTTAACATTGCTTGCCCGGCAGTTCTTAGCAATACTCTAAAAGAAATAGGGATAAATTATGCTATTGCCACGGGTCTGGCAATGAAAGGACTTGAATAAAATCATGGCTATAGAAATTACTCCAAGAGTAAAAATTAAACTACCTGGCTGGACAATTATTACTGGACTTGTCTTGCTGATTTTGCTTATTGGCCTTATTGCCGTTTATATTTATTTTGAGTTCTCTCTTAGAAAAATGTCTCAAGGACTTCAAGAAAAAGATATAGCAGTTGCTCCATTAGAAAAAGTCATAGCAGAGAAAGAAGCAGAGCTTGAGCCAATTGACCAAAAAATAAATGATTTTAATAAATTGCTTGTTCAGCATAAAAAAACAATAGATATTTTCCTTTTTTTAGAAAGCATCTGTCTTCCTTCTGTTTGGTTTTCTGAGTTTAGTTTCAGTTCTAATACAAGAGAAGTAACTCTTTTTGGTCAGACAGATAATTTTGCAACACTTGAACAGCAAATTGATATTTTAAAACAGGAACCCGTTTTAAGAGCCTCAAAAATTACTGAGGTTTCAGTAGGTGAAGAGGGAAATATTAATTTCACTTTTTCACTTTTATTTAAATGATACTTACTTCTAAAAAAATCACCATTATTCTTCTTATTTGTCTTTTTATCCTTTTAATCTTAGGAGGATATTTTCTTTGCTGGCCTAAATATCAAGAATTTAAAGGCAAAAAAGCAGAATTAGAAACAAAAGATGAAGATATTAAAAGCAAAGAAGAATATGTTTCAAACTTAGAGATTCTTTCAGAGAAGTTGTCAGGATATGATGAAGAAGTTTCCAAGATTGATTCTGCTCTTCCGACAGAGCCTTCAGTAGCTGCGCTTTTTAATTTTTTTCAGAAAATAAGTTCGGAAAACGGTTTAATTCTAACAGAAATTGATGTAAGCGAACTTTTTTCTCTAGAGGGTTCAACTTTAGAGGATTCAGAAGAGAGAATTCAAAAGATGTTTTTCTCTATTTCAGTTAATGGTTCTTACTCTGCTTTTAAGAATTTTCTCTCTGCAGTTTATCTAAACAGCAGATTGATTGAAGTCAAATCTATCAGCTTTTTTTCTTCTGAAGAAAAAAAAGATTTATTTGATTTCAATCTAACATTAGAAACCCATGCCTATTGATTTTATTCAAGAAAGAAAAAAGCAAAAATATCTAATAGCAATTGTATTAGCAGTGTTTGTGATTACTGGTGTTATTTTGTGGTTTGGGTATTTTAGGAAGCCAGAACCTGTTTTAGAAGAAGTTCCCCCGCTAATCGGGGTAAAAGAAATAAAAATAGATTTTAGTGTCTTAGAAAATCCATTTCTGCAACAACTTCAGCCATTTGAACAAGTTTCTCCTTTTGAAGGCGAGATAGGACGAGAAAATCCATTTTTACCGTATTAAAATGTCTTTAGTTCAACAACTGGTTAAAAAAGGAATATTAGAGAAACAAAAGGCAACTAGTTTGGAATATGAAGTTAAGACCTCTGGCAAAAGAGAAGAAGAGGTGATTTTAGAAAAAAGAATTGTTTCTGAAGATTTTCTATTTGGAATGAAAAGCGAAACCCTAAAAATACCTCTTAAAGTAGTTTCTCCGCAAGATGTTCTTTTAAAAGTTTTAGAAACAATTCCTGAAGAATCAGCAAGATATTACCAGATGATACCTTTGGCTAAAGAAGATAATCGTTTAGAAGTAGGCATGGTTTATCCTGAAGACTTGAAAGCCAGAGAGGCCTTGGAGTTTTTAGCCCGTCAGAACAAATTTAGTTATCGCATCTTCCTAATTACTTTATCAAATTTCAATGAGCTTTTAAGAAAATACCGAACTCTAAGAAAAGAAGTAACCAGAGCTTTGGAAGAATTAGAAACCGAACTTAAAAAGGAAGAAAAGATTGATAAGAAAAAAATTAAGCCAACTGAGCTTGAAAGAGTAGTAGAAGAAGCTCCAATTTCAAAAGTAGTAGCCGTTATATTAAGACATGCTGTTGATGGCAATGCCTCAGACATTCATATTGAGCCAGGCAGGGAAAAATTAAGAGTCCGTTTTAGATTAGATGGGGTATTGCATTCTAGCATTTTTTTACCTCTGAGGACTTTACCAGCTATAGTAGCTAGGATTAAGATTCTTTCTAATTTAAAGATAGATGAGACCCGAATTCCTCAAGATGGCAGGTTTAGCACTAAAATCGGGGATAGAAGTATTGATTTTAGGGTTTCTACTTTCCCAACCACTTTAGGAGAAAAAGTAGCAATAAGGATTTTAGACCCTGGTCAGAGAAAAGCTGACTTTAAAGGAATGGGGATAATTGGAAGAAACCTTAAAACAATAGAAGGGGCATTGAAAAAACCATATGGAATGATTTTAGCTACTGGGCCTACTGGTTCAGGTAAAACTACTACTCTTTATGCTATTTTAGGACTTTTTAATAAAGAAGAGGTGAATATAATGACTTTGGAAGATCCAGTAGAGTATTTTATTGAAGGAGTTAACCAATCTCAAGTAAGACCTGAAATTGGTTATAGTTTTGCTAACGGCCTCCGTTTTACTTTAAGACAAGACCCAGACATCCTAATGGTAGGAGAGATTAGAGATGAAGAAACCGCTTCTTTAGCTATTCACGCAGCTTTAACTGGCCATATCTTGCTTTCTACTTTACATACATCAAATACTCTTGGAGTAATCCCAAGATTGATTGATATGGGAATTCAGCCATTTCTTCTTCCTTCTACTTTAAGTTTGGCTATTGCTCAAAGATTAGTAAGAAAACTTTGCATTCATTGCAAAAAGAAAATAAAAGCAAATAAAGAAGTAAAAAAGATAATTTTACAAGAAATAGAGAACTTTCCAGCAAACGTTAAAAAGAGCATTAAATTAGATAAAACTCTATATATCCATGAGCCAGTTGGTTGTAAAAGGTGTAATAACGCAGGTTATTCTGGTCGGATTGGGGTTTATGAGATTTTGGAAATGACTGACCAGCTTAGTCAATTGATTTTAACAAAGCCCTCAGAAGCCCAAATTCAAAAGGAAGCTGAGCGCCAAGGAATGCTCACAATGAAGCAGGACGGGATATTAAAGGTCTTAGAGGGAGTTACCTCTTTGGAGGAAGTATTAAGAGTTGCGGAGGAAAAATAATATGAAAACAATTTTATTAGTTGAAGATGACCCATTTTTGGTGGACATCTATAGTACCAAATTAAAAGAGGCAGGATTTTCAGTACAAGTAGCCATTGATGGAAAAGAGGCCTTGAAAAAAATGAAAGAAGATGTGCCTGACCTTTTGCTTTTAGATATTGTTTTGCCTAATTTTAATGGTTGGGAGATTCTTAGAAAGATTGAAAGAGATGAAAAATTAAACACTTTAAAAATAATTGTTCTCTCTAATCTTGGTGAAAAACAAGAGATAGAAAAAGGATTGAAATTAGGCGCAGCGAGATATTTAGTAAAAGCGCATTATACACCAAGTGAGGTAGTTGAAGAAATAAAGAAGATATTAGAATGAACTATTCTCCTATTTTAAAAAATCTATTAGAAATCGCACTGACCCAAAGAGCGTCCGATCTTCATATTTCTGTGGGTCATGCTCCGGTTTTGCGAATAGGCGGCAGATTAGTTCCTTTAGTTAGAAGAAAGGAACTTTCTCCAGAAGATACTAAAGGACTGGCTTTTGAATTATTGAATGAAAAGCAGCAAGAAAGATTTCTTAAAGAAAAAGAGATTGATTTTTCTTACAGTTTTAATAACAAGGCAAGGTTTAGGGCTAATATTTTCTTCCAAAAAGGAAATGTTTCTTGTGCTCTCCGCTTTATTCCTGGTAAAATCTCAACTATCGAAGAATTAAATCTTCCACCGATTTTGCATGAGTTTATTCGTCCTTCTCAAGGATTTGTTTTAATTACTGGTCCTTCCAGCCAGGGGAAATCCACAACTTTAGCTGCTTTGATTGATGAAATAAATCATACCAGGGCTGTCCATATAATTACGATTGAGGACCCTATTGAATATGTTTTTGAAGATGATAGGTCAATTATTGACCAGAGAGAACTAAACTTAGATACTTTAAGTTTTGCCAGGGCATTGAAATCTACCTTTCGTCAAGACCCAGATGTAATTATGGTAGGAGAAATGAGAGACCCTGAAACAATAGCCACTGCTATTACTGCAGCTGAAACCGGGCATTTGGTCTTAGCTACTTTACATACTAATTCAGCTGCCCAAACTGTTCATCGGATTGTGGATACTTTCCCTGGCGCTCAGCAAAGTCAAATTCGGGCTCAACTTTCTGGGTCTTTGCTCGGCGTAGTTTCTCAAAGATTAGTGCCCAGAATTAAAGGAGGATTAATACCTGGTTGCGAGATAATGCTTAATACTCCAGCTATTGCTAACTTGATTAGAGAGAATAAAATTCACGAAATACCTTTGGTTATTGAGACATCAGCTGAAATAGGAATGATTTCTTTGAATAGATATTTGGCTAATTTAGTTAGGTCAAAAGAGATTGCCTTAGAAGCTGCTCAGAATTATTCACTCAATCCAGCTGAGTTGAGGAGTTTGGTTAGAAGATAACATGAAATTTAATTATCAGGCCAGAAGCAAAACTGGGGAAATTCAAACAGGCATGGTGGAGGCTTCTAATAGAGAAGCTGCTTTTAGTGTTTTAAAAGCTCATGGGCTTTACGTAACTGCTTTGGAACAAACAACAGCTATTCCTTTTTATGCTCAAAAGTTGAAAGCTATTGAAAGAGTTAACAAAAAAGATATTGTGCTTTTCTCCCGGCAGGCATCAATTATGTTTAAGTCCAATGTGCCCATAATTGAGAGCTTTCGAGCCATTGCTAAACAGACAAGAAAATCTGTTTTCAGAGAAAAAATCTTAAAAATTACTACAGAGATAGAAGGGGGAACATCTCTTTCTAAGGCCCTTTCTCTTTATCCAAAACTTTTTACTCCTTTTTATATCAGTATGGTCAAATCAGGAGAGGCCTCTGGCAAGCTTAGCGATGTTTTTCTGTATTTGGCTGATTATTTGGAAAGAGAACATGAATTTCGAGGAAAAATAAAAGGGGCAATGATCTATCCCATTTTTATTTTACTTGTTTTCATAGGAGTAGTTGCTTTAATAATGGTTTATGTTATTCCTCAGCTTTCTGAGGTTTTAAAAGGAACTGGCCAGGAGCTTCCTTTAGTTACTCGGATAGTGATAGCAGTTTCAGGTTTTTTGGAAAAGCAATGGTGGGTTATGCTTATAGTTTTACTTGGACTAATAATTGGTCTTTTCCGGTTTGCAAGAAGTAAAACAGGGAAAAAGTTCTTTGATAGAAATTTAATAAGATTACCTGTATTGGGCAATTTCTTAAAAAAACTTTATCTTGGCCGCTGCGCTTTAAATCTTTCTACTTTGATTTCAGGAGGTGTCCCTATATCTCAAGCCCTGCAAATTACAGGGGAGGTTGTAAATAACGACCTTTACAAAGAAATCCTTATTGAAACCAGGGACGAAGTTAAAAAAGGAGAAACAATAAGTTCAGTTTTGGAAAAATATCCTTCTCTTATATTCCCTCTTTTTTATCAAATGATAACAGTAGGAGAAAAGACAGGCAGCTTAGATTCATCTTTAATGAATGTAGTGGAATTTTATCAACGAGATGTAGATGCAAGTTTAGATAATTTTATCCGACTTCTTGAGCCAGTTTTCATTATTATTTTAGGAGGAGTGGTTGCTGGTTTAATGGGAGCAGTTCTAATGCCTCTTTACTCAATTGGAATAATGTAATAGTTTTCCACAACTTGACTTGGCATAGGTGTGGTATAATTTAGATAAAGGTTATTAAAAAACCAAAAGGTCGAGTACTCTAATTAAAAAATAAATCATAGATATTTATGAAAAAGAAAGGTTTTACATTGATTGAATTATTAGTGGTAATTGCTATTATTGGAATTCTTGCTTCAATTGTTTTGGTTTCATTAGGCGCTGCCAGGAACAAGGCAAGGGATGTAGCTATAAAAGCGGATTTATCAGGCCTGAGGTCATCAGCTGAATTGTGGGCTATGGATCATCAGAGTAATTATGATAATACTGGTGGAACTCCTTCTGAGAGTTTTTGCGTTACTGCAGACAGCGATGACTGGGCAAGAGCCGAAGCTGGAATTCTTGATAATGGACAAACAGCTATCTGCAATGATAGTGCTAGTGAGTGGGCAGCTTGTTCTCCTATAAATGATGCTGCTGATGAACAGTGGTGTGTTGACTCACAAGGAACTTCACAAAAGCTGCTAATATTGACCGACGTTTGTGATGCTACTTTTCTTCTAACTGCTTGTCCATAATAACTAATATTTAGTTAAGTTTTTCAGACTTTCAATGTCTCAGTTTATTTGTATTGGAAAAAAGAGTAGGAAAGATGTACCCCTCACCTTTTTAAAACAAAAAGGTGAGGGGTTTACTATAGTTGAATTATTAGTAGTAATCGCTATAATTGGTTTTTTAACTGCTATTGTTTTAGTTCAGACAGGTGCTACTAGAAAACAAGGAGAAGATGTAGCAGTAAAGACAGCTCTAAGAGAACTTAGGAATGCAGGAGAATTGTATTATAATAACGAGGAAACCTATGAAGGGGTTTGCGACACTAGTGATGATACTTTGGCTGAGAGCGGGGATTTTAAGAGGATTGAAAATTATATTGATCAGCACAATGGACCTGATGGAGTTATTGGTTGTAGGGAGGAGGCGGGAGCTTATGCTGTTATTTCCAGTTTGAATTTAGGAGATTGTTGGTGCGTTGATTCAGAAGGAGCTAGCCGAGAGATTGAATTGGGAGCCAGTGACTGCAGAGCGGAACTAACAAGTATTGTTTGTCCGTAGAAAGAAAGATATAATTAAACAATGTTTAGCATTTTTATTTTTCTTTTTGGCTTATCTGTAGGGAGTTTTTTAAATTGTGTGATTTACCGTTTAGCCCTGCCAAAAGGCAGGTCTTTTTGTCCTCATTGCAAGCATAAATTATCTTGGCAGGATTTAATTCCTGTTTTTAGTTTTTTAATTCTAAGAGGCAAATGCCGATATTGTAAAAAACCCATATCTCCGCAGTACCCATTGGTCGAAATAGCCACCGCAATTCTATTTGTTTTGATTTTTTGGATTTTGGATTTTGAGCTTGGTTTGACATTTGGATTTTGGATTTTGATTTCTTGTTTCTTAATCATTATTTTCGTTTATGATTTAAAACATTTTATTATTCCTGACAAAGTAATCTACCCGGCAATTATCATTGCCTTAATTTTCAATTTTCAATTTCTAATTTTTAATCAATTTTCAATTTTCAATTCTCTAATTTTAAGCGCTATTGGAGCATCAGCGTTTTTTCTATTAATTGTGCTTATTTCCCGAGGCAAGTGGATGGGAATTGGCGATATAAAACTTGCATTTCTTATGGGTCTTTTTCTCGGTTTCCCATATATTTTAGTTGCTTTGTTTTTTAGCTTTCTAATTGGTGCTATAATAGGAATAGGACTGGTTTTAGCAAAAAGAAAAACCTTGAAAAGCGAGGTGCCTTTTGGACCATTCTTGGTAACAGGAACATTCATTGCCTTGTTCTGGGGCCAAAAAATAATTCAATGGTATTTAAATTTATTTAGCATATGAAAGCATTTACTCTCGTAGAGTCCTTAATAGTAGTAGCCATTATTGCGATTTTGTCATTAATTCTTTTCCCTAATTACCAATCCGCTCAGCAGCAACTTGCTCTTCAGCGCTCAGCTTTTAAATTGGCTCAAGATATAAGGACAGTTCAGGAAATGGCAATGTCAGTGAAAGAGTTTGAAGGCGAAGTTCCTGAAGGAGGTTATGGAATTAGTTTATCATCACCTAGTACATCTTATACCATATTTGCTGATGTGGATTCAGACGGTGAATATGATAATCCTTCAGAAAAAGTCGAAGATATTTCTTTAGAGAGTGGCATAGAAATTAATAGTATAATTCCTGCAAGTTTAATATCTATAATTTTTCTTCCGCCAGATCCAGAAGTTTTTTTTAAGAATCCAGGAGGTGCTGATCTAGGCGTTAATGATGTTACGCTCGAAATTGCTATTTCAAGCGATACAAGCAAAAACGTAGATATTATTGTAAATAAAGCAGGATTTATTGATATTGAATAACAATGTTTAGAGCTTTAGACAAAAATAAGGGTTTTACAGTTCTTGAGGTTTTAATTGCTGTTTTGGTGCTCACAATTGGAGGATTAGCTGCTTATTCCATGGTTCAACAAATAATTTCCCAAACTTTTAGTTCTAGCTATCGGTTGAGCGCTGCTTATCTTGCCAAAGAAGGGATTGAGAACATTAGAAACACCAGGGACACCAATTGGCTTCAAGGAAATAACTGGGATGAGAACATGGAAAGCACCGGCTGGGTTACTCACTCCCAATTGCCGGAATACGATAGAAAAATCACCATTGATGATTCTGTAGCTGATAAATTAGGGGTCGTAGTTGAGGTTAGATGGACAGAGAAAGGCGATGTCCATACACTTACTGCCCAAGAAAATCTATATAATTGGTATTAATATGAAGATTCTAAACAAAAATAGAGCTTTCACCCTGATAGAAATGCTGGTCACTACCCTTATTTTTTCTATAGTTATTGGAGCTGCTATGGGAGTTTTTGTTTCAGCTATTAAGTTGCAAAGATATAATTTAGCTCACCAGCAGCTTTTAAGCCAAGTTAGTTATGCAGTGGAATATATGGAGCGGGCAATAAGAATGGCAAAGAAAGATGAAATAGGTTGTATTGATGGTTCAAATTATCTGGAAACTGCAAATAGTATAAAATTCGCAACCTATCATGATCCTACTGAATGTTGGAGATTTTTTATTGAAGCAGAACAATTGAAAATAGATAAAGATGGAACTATATATAATTTAACCTCAGGAGATTTTAAAGTAAGTAATTTTAATGTTGAAGTTACTGGGGATATACCTGGAGAGAGTCCTAATCTTCAGCCAAGAGTAACAATTTTTATGGAAATGGAAGGAGGGGGAATTGGGACACAGCCAAGAATAAAAATTCAAACCACTATTTCTCAAAGAAACCTTGATATATAAATTATAAAATAGTAAAATACAATAATATGGAAATACAAAAACCAGACAAAAAATCTCTTCAGTATTTGGGCATAATTATTATAATAGCCATTCTTGTTTGCATCGGCTATTTTTATTATTTAAAATACACAAAAATAGAAGAGAGACAAGAGGAAGAACAACCAGCTGGCAAAACAGTGGAAGAAATATTACAATCTCTTACAGCTCCCGAGCTAGGCGAACCAATTTCAGAGGAATTACAGGAAAGTTTATCAGCTTCTGATGGTTCTGAATCATCAGAGGATACAGAAAATATTTTAAAAAGTTTAACAGCGCCAGAGTAATTTAATCATTTAAACATTTTAACATACAAACATTTTAACATAATAAATAACCAAATTATTGAGATTTGGCTTTAATAAATTATTTATTGATGTTTAATCTCCATAATTTTTAAAATTATGCGCAAAGAAATTTCATACAAAATCGTTTCATTAGTTTTTAGTATCTTAGTTGTCTGTTTTGCTCTCAGTTTTTATATCCTTGCCTGGACAGAACCAGGCGCAGCTCCTCCTGGAGGAAATGTCCCTGCTCCTTTGAATGTTAGTATTGATGATCAAGTCAAACAAGGTAATCTAATAGTAAATGCTTTAGGTGTTTCAGCTACCGGAAATGCTTTGCTTGTCCCTAACGGCAACGTCGGCATCGGGACGACGAGTCCCGAGACCCCGGCGCCAAACGCTCAAGCCGGAAATCTTGATGTAAATGATGTATATCTACGCAGCACTAGTAGTTGGTTGAGTGCTGGAGGCGGCGGAGTTCCTTCAGCTCCAGTGATTGGCTATAATTATTTGACTTCAGCCTCGAACACAGCATCAGGTACCTATCAGGATTGTATTACCGTTTCAGTAAACCTTCCTGCAGGCAGTACATATACCATTATGGCATGGGGATATGTGGGTAGCACAGGGCCTGAGGGTGCTCTGGGTAGAATAAGACTAGTAATTGATGGTACTGGTATTTGTGAAAATGAACACCAAACTAACTTTCGTGGTTCTTCTACGTTACTCGGAAGAAAAACTGGGGTAGCTAGTGGTGCTCGTACGGTAAAGATCCAACAGAAAATGATTGTAAATGGTAGTTTTATAGATTGGAGGAGTTTATTAGTTATGGCAATAGCAGAGTAGTAATTATGAAAAACAGTGCAAAATATGTTAAGGGGACACACTACTTAATTCATTAATATTTAAATGGAACAAGGCACAATTCTTTCATGCCTCGCATAGCAAGAATAATAACCGAAGGGTTTCCACATCATATCATACAAAGAGGAAATCGCAGGCAAAAGGTTTTCTTCTTCGAGAAAGATTACCAGACATATCTTAATTTACTCTCCATTCATTCTAAACTTTTCAACCTTGAAATACTGTGTTATTGTCTGATGCCAAACCACGTTCATCTTATTGTGGTGCCAAATAAAAAAGAAAATCTATCCATTGCTATTGGAAGAACCCATCAGAAATACACAAGGATGATTAATTTAAGAGAAAACTGGCGTGGGTATCTTTGGCAGGGAAGGTTCAGTTCCTACATACTCGATGAGCCGTATCTAATATCTGCTGTAAGATATATTCTTCTTAATCCTGTAAGAGCAAATATAGTAAAAAGACCCCAAGACTATAGATATTCAAGCATAAGACATCACTTAAAAATAGCCAAGATTCCTTTTATAAATGATGATCTTCTACAGGGTTTGATAGGCAAGTGGCAGGGATATCTTGAGGAAATTCCTAACCAATCCGATGTAAATAAATTTAAACTCCATGAAAGAACAGGAAGGCCTTTAGGAAGCTCGACCTTTATAGAAAAGTTAGAAGATACATTAAAAAAACCTTTAAAGAAGAAAAAGCCAGGGCCGAAGAGAAAGTCAAGCAATAATTAAGTAGTGTGTCCCTATAAATAACTATAAATAAAAAAGGTCGAGATATTAGAAAATAATTAGAAAATAATTTAAAGAAATATGAATTTTATTAAAACTTTCTTTTGGAAAAACAAAATAGCAATTGGTGCTTGTGTTTTAACTATTGCTTTTGGGATTGGGTATTGGGTTTTATCAAGCCCTGGGACTACCTCTATTGGAGAGGATGTAACAGTAGGGAATAATCTTGATGTAGTCGGTAATATAGTAGCATCAGGTACTATTTGTGATTCTATTGGATGTATTGGTGCTGGAGGCTCCGGCCTTTGGTCCCAAAGCGGTTCCGACATCTATTATGACAGCGGCAACGTCGGCATCGGGACGACGACGCCAAACAAGTTAGTTCATCTTGCAGGCTCGCAACCAACGATAAGGTTGGAAGATACTGCATCTGGTAATGATTATTGGGATGTTTTAAATGAAGATGTTAGTGGCGATTTCAGAATTTGGGGTAGTGTATTAAACGACAATGCAATGGTAATTGATACAACAGGCTACGTCGGCATCGGGACGACGAGTCCACAGAAAAAATTACACGTTAGGGGGTCAATACAGTCCAGCGCGACCTATCCTAGTATCTGCCTAGACAATACTAACACTGGGAAAAGCTGGCTTCTGCATGTGGATAAGAATACTAACCAGTTCATTATACGTTATTATTCGGGCCCTAGCTGTAGTGGTGCGTGGGTAAATAAAGCTTCTTGGTCGCCATAAGAGTACTGCTGAGGTTAAGGTGAGGGCGGTATAAGGGGACGGTTCTCTTTTAGACAGGGAATTAGGCGTTTTGATGGATCATTGATGACAGTCGTCAATGATATAAAAATAGAAAATAGTAGAAAATAGTGTCAACTTTGTTTTATGGCGAAAAATTATCAAGAGTTTGTTTTAGGTATAGAGGATGATAAAATACGAAAGAGGTTATTATTTCAGGACGGAGGAGTACTAGGTTCAGAAAAATTCAAAAAAGACATAACAACTATAATGGAAAAATTAGGAATGTTAGTGAAACCTAAAAAACGGGGAAGACCACCAAAACCAAAGAATTAAAATTAAAAAATTCAGAAACGTCACCATTTTCATCATTTTCAAAAAGGTCGAGACATTAGAAAATAATTTAAAGAAATATGAATTTTATTAAAACTTTCTTTTGGAAAAACAAAATAGCAATTGGAGCTTGTGTTTTAACCATTGCTTTTGGGATTGGCTATTGGGTTTTGTCCAGCCCTGGAACTACTACTATTGGGGAAGATATTACTGTAGGGAATAATCTTTATGTTACCGGCTATGTATTAGTCCCGGATCGTCCTGCATTTTCCGTATCCCTGTTTGATTACTGGACCACACGGGGTGTAATATTATTTGATGTAATAGGAGTTAATAATGGCAGTCATTATAGCTCCGCTACAGGGAGATTTACAGCTCCAGTAGCTGGTTTATATCAGTTTTGCTTTGGAGGGATAGAATATCCGAAGGCTGGACGATCGTATGTGGATATTCGTGTCAATGGGGTGGCGGCAGTTGCAGGGCGAGTCTATTCTAATGCGGGCCCTGACTATGATGGGTCCTATAAGTGTATTATAATGAATTTGAATGAGGATGATTATGTGGATGTTTACAATTGGGATTGGGATCTGACCGGTCAGGGTTGGAATAAGGATCCATACGCATTATTTAGCGGACATTTACTCTGATAATTGTATTCCATAACAGCATGGTGAAAAATTATAGAAAAACAGGTTTTGTTGTAGTTTTGATTTGTTTAGCTTTGGTTTTTGGTTTTTATTTTTTTAATCTTGATTATGCTAAAGCAAGTCCAGGCACGGTTGAATTCGGTCCAGAAGATGTGATTTTGGATTTGACTGGTTTGGACACCACCACTTATGTTGCCTCTGGTTCTAAGTGTGATTCTTTAACTATTTCTGGGACTGATTTAACCGTAAATGGAGTTTGGGACGGCATTCCTTTTCTTTTGAAAACCGCAGGTCATAAAGTTTTAGAAATTACTCCTTCTGCAGGAACAGCTGATTTCAAATTTTCCAGTGCTAATGTTTCTGATGGTTATGTTAATGAATGGAAAGAAACCAGCTCAATTAATGTTACTCATAAAGTTGGAGTTCCAACTGCTGATAATTATATAGTTAAAGTAAATGGTGCTGTGCTTGGAGCGTTTCCTGGACCTGAAATTAACTTTACTCGGGCTGGAACAGGGGTTGAGGAAACTTATACTATCCATCCGCCGCCTTGTGAATATCATAATGTTTATGGCTGGGCTTGGTCAGATAATATTGGCTGGATTAGTTTTAGTTGCGGAAACTGCGACAGCGATTTTGACGGCAATCTTGATGGAGGTTCTTGCGGGAGCGGAAGTTCTGCTGATTATGGAGTAGATGTTGATGTTTTTACTGGTTTGTTTTCAGGTTATGCCTGGTCAGAGAATATTGGTTGGATTAGTTTTGAGCCAGCAGATGTGAATGTAGCTGATTGTCCTGATTCGCCTGCTTCTTGCCAAGCAGAGATTGATTTAAGTACTAGAGTTGTTTCTGGCTGGGCAAAAGCTTTGGTAGCTGCAGGTGGCTGGGATGGCTGGATAAAATTAAGAGGTTTGACCAATGAAGCTGTTCCTCAAGAATATGGAGTTTCACTTAATTCTACTCTTCCCACTTCTGAATTTGAAGGATGGGCTTGGGGAGATGTTGTAGTTGGCTGGGTTAGTTTTAATTGTATTAATGCAAAGATTTGTAGTATTACTGATCAAGTTTGCATTACTGATGGAGACTGTCCGGGTATAGAAACTTGTGAAAATCCAACAGCAGCTCGAAATGCTTGTCTTTTATTTTCAGATTACAAAGTAATGACTGACGTTGATTTCCCGCCGTATATTGAACCTGGTTCTACAAATATTCAATATGAAGAATATTGTAATAATAGTCCGATTGGACAGGTTGGTTTTGAATGGACTTATCAAGATGACGGCGATAATCAAGCTCAATACAAACTTCAAGTAGCCACTGATTCAGGGTTTATCAACAAAGCTATAGATTGTATCATTGACCAAGGTGGTGTTTTACCTGGTGAGACTGGTACTTCAGCTGTGACAGTAGTTTCTTCTCCTTCTGATGTCTGTAACGATGGAGAGTTATTAGGTAGCAGGTCTTTACAAATTAACTACACAGGACCTGGTACTACTTATTACTGGCGAGTAAACGTTAAAGCAGCAACAGGAAACCTAAATTGGTCTGGATGGCAATCAGGTCCAACAACTTTTAGCACATCTTCTAATCCTTATCCAAACCCAAGTTTTGGTTGGGATCCGTTAAGTCCTCCAGCTGAAGTAGAAGTTACTTTTACAGATACCTCAACTTGCTATACTGGAGTTGCTAATTGCAAAAATGATGGAGATACTCTTTATCAATGGGATTTTGATAATGATTCTGTTATCGATGATGTTACTAAACCCGATGGTACTCCCATTACCCATACTTACCTTGTAGCAGGACCTTACACTGTCCGACTTTATGTAACTGATACAATTGACCTAATACTAAGAACCTGTTATCAAGAAGAACCTTTAACAGCAACTTTGCCTCTTCCTGAGTGGAAAGAAATAGCCCCGTTTTAATTCAATTTAACAATTTAACAATTTAACAAAATAACAACTTAACATTATGATAATTCTATACATCATTTTAGCCGTTATTGCTGTAATAGTTTTCTGGGCGATTTTCATTTACAATCGCTTAATTACTCTTCGTAATCGTTCAAAAGAGGCATGGTCAGATATAGATGTTCAATTGAAAAGAAGATACAATTTAATTCCCAATTTAGTTGAAACAGTAAAGGGTTATGCTGGTCATGAAAGAGAACTTTTTGAAAAGGTTACTGAAGCCAGAACCAGGGCAATGGGAGCTCAAACAATGGAAGAACATTCTAAAAGCGAGAACATGCTCTCATCTACTTTAAAAAGCTTATTTGCTGTTGCGGAAAATTATCCCCAGTTAAAAGCTGCGGCAAACTTTTTAGAACTTCAACGAGAACTCCGTGATACTGAAGATAAAATTCAGGCATCCAGAAGATTCTATAATGGAAATGTCAGGGACTTGAATATTAAGATTGAAAGATTTCCAGAAAAAATCATTGCTTCATTTTTTAATTTTAAAAAGATGGATTTTTTTGAAATAGAAGAGGCAGGGGCGAGAGAGCCAGTCAAAGTGAAGTTTTGATATGTATGGCAACGCTTTATACCCACGCCGAATCCAACATCCGTAAAACCTGGTTTTATCTCGCTGGTTTTTTAATTTTAATTATTCTTCTTGGCTACTTAATCTCTTATTTTCTTGGAACATATATCATTTTATGGTTTGCAGTGATTTATAGTGTTTTAATGAGCTTTTTCAGTTATTGGTATTCTGATAAGATTGTTTTGGCAATGAGTCATGCAAAACCTATTGAGAAAAAAGATAATCCTGAACTTTATCGCCTTGTAGAAAATCTTTGCATTACTGCTGGTCTTCCTTTGCCAAAGATCTATATTATTAAAGAAGCCCAGCCAAATGCTTTTGCAACTGGCCGTAATCCAGAACATGCAGTAATAGCAGTAACCCAAGGATTATTAGATCGTTTGGAGAGAGCTGAATTAGAAGGAGTAATTGCTCATGAATTATCGCATATTGGAAACAGAGATGCTTTATTGCAGACAATTATTGTTGTTTTAGTCGGAGTAGTAATAATAATGACTGATTTTTTCTTTCGGATTAGTTTTTATGGAGGCCGCAGAAATAATAGAAACAACAAGGCAGGCGCAGTTATGCTTTTAATCGCTCTGGCTTTAGCTATTTTAGCCCCTTTATTTGCTACTTTAATAAAATTAGCTATTTCTCGGAAAAGAGAATTTTTGGCTGATGCTGCAGGAGCTCTTTTAACCAGATATCCAGAAGGTTTAGCCAGGGCTCTTGAGAAAATTTCTCAAAGCCCTTATTCTTTAAAAACAGCAAACAACTCTTCTGCCCATCTTTATTTTGCTTCTCCATTTAGAGGCAAACAATCTAAAAGTTTTCTCACAAAGTTATTTATGACCCACCCGCCAATAAAAGAACGTACAAGAGCATTAAGAGGAATAAAGATATGAAGTGTCCTATTTGCAAAATTAAACTTTCCAGCACAATCTTGTATAATGTTGAGGTAAATTACTGCACCAGCTGTCTTGGTCTTTGGTTTGAGCAAGAAGAATTAAGGTGGGCAAAAGATGAAAAAGACAAGGATTTAAAATGGCTGGATATTGATTTATGGAAGAATGAGAAAAAGTTTAAAATCTCTTATGGGATGCGGCTCTGTCCCTCTTGCAGAGTTCCTCTTTATGAGGTATATTATGGAGATTCAGGAATAATTGTTGATGTTTGCAATCTTTGTCATGGAGTTTGGCTGGATAGAGCAGAGTTTAAGAAAATAACTGAATGGCTTAAACAGAAAGCTGACAATGAGGTTTTGAATAACTACGCTAAGAATTTATTTGAAGAATTAGTTGAAATCTTTGCTGGGCCTGAACCATTGAGAGAAGAAATACTGGATTTTCTGACAATTCTGAAACTCCTGAATTACAAGTTTGCAACTAAACATCCAGTGATTTCTAAACTAATCTTACAACTGCCGAGATAGGGAAGGATGCAGGAGTGGTTTAACTGGCGGCTTTGGAAAAGCCGTAAGGCCGAGAGGTTTTCCAGGGTTCGAATCCCTGTCCTTCCGCATATGAACTATCAAGACATTATTCAAAATTTAATATCTTGGGTTATTGGTCCAGGCATAAAAGTGATTGTAATTTTGTTTTTCGCTTTAGTAATCAGCAAGGTTGCCAAAGTTTTTGTTTCAAAGGCGGTCAGGACTGTTATTGAAAAGAGCAATGGCAAAATTCAAGAACAGAAAGCAAAAACCCTTAGTAAGGTTTTTAGCTCCACTTTAAAGATAGTGATTTGGGTGATAGCGATTTTAATGCTTTTGCCAGAGTTTGGAGTTAATCCCACCCCGCTTTTAGCTGGAGCCGGATTAATTGGCTTGGCCATAGGCATGGGAGCTAAGAATGTAATCCAGGATTATTTATCAGGCCTTTTCATACTTCTTGAAGACCAATATAGGGTTGGAGAAGAAGTAGATATATCTGGGAAAAAAGGACAGGTTGCAGATTTGAATTTAAGGAGAACAGTTATCAAAGATTCAGAAGGAATAATGCACTATATTCCAAACGGCCAGGTCAAAACCGCCTCCAATTTTTCTAGGAAATAAATAAAAAAAATCAGCCTATTGAACATAAGGCTGTTTTTTTTATTTAGCGATTAAATTATTTTTCTTTTTTTATAATCTTATAATATATCTTTTCATATTCATCCACCATTTTTTGAACAGTGAAGTTTTTTTCTACATGCTTTCGACATTCTTTTCGATCTATCTGATCGATTTTTTTAATTGCCTCAACCGCTCCTTTAATAGTTTTGACTACAAACCCAGTTTTTTCATCCTTGACCACTTCTCTTGCTGAACCTCTATCAAAAACAATCACAGGCGTTCCGCAAGCCATGGCTTCAATGAAAGTTAAACCAAATGGTTCGTCCCATTTTATTGGATAAAGGGCGGCTTTTGCTTCTCTATAGTATTTGTGGGTTTTTTCGTAGGAAACGTAGCCCACGTATTTTATATTTTTTCTTTTAAGATAGGGTTTAATCCGTTTTTCCCAGAATGCTCCTTTGTTTGGACGGCCAACAATAATTAAATTCTGCTTTGTTTTTAATGCGATTTTAATCGCTGTATCCACTCCTTTTTTTTCAAGAAGTCTTCCAATAAATAAAAGATAATTCTTGGGATTTGGATTAAAAGAAAAGGACTTTAATTTTATTCCGTTATAAACCGTTCCGATCCAATTTAAATCAGGGGCTGGTTTTTGTTGAGCTTTTGAAATTGAGACAAAATATTGATTTTTTGTCTTATAAAGACGGTATATTTTTTTTCTCCATAAAGAAACAGGATCATGAAGAGTATAAACAAAAGGAATTTTAGGAAATAGATATCCAAAAGGCAAAGCTCTGTCTGCTGGATGAATATGGACAATATCAAAATGCTCTTTTGAGTATTTTTTAAGAATTAGACATATTAAATATTGTT
>JAUWWC010000007.1 GCA_030617105.1 Candidatus Nealsoniibacteriota bacterium | reverse complement strand
AAGGAATTGAAAAGAATATATCAGCTAAAAAGTTTATTGAAAAAATAATATATTCTTTAGAAAATATTAAAATTGGGTTTAAAATCCGCCGTTCCGTTGAGCAGGATTTCGGACGAAAAAAAGGCCTAAAAAACCCCAGCCCCGCAAAGCGGGGCTGGGGCGACGGTCAGCCTGATAATGATAAATCAGAAAATAAAGAGTTTGTAGTGTTTAATACTGCTCCGGGGCTTGGACTCGAACCAAAATTTAATGGACCAAAACCATTTGTCCTACCGTTAGACGACCCCGGAATGAATATATTTTACCCTTGTTTGTGGATTATGTCAACTATTGCTAATTCCAGAGGAAGCTGTGGGATTGAAGAATATTTCATTTTGTTTTCAGCCTCAAGGAAAAGATTTAATGCTTTCTGCAGCTCTTGAGAACCAAGTTTTACTGCCTGAGCTTGAATCTTTTCCTGCTCCTCTTTAGTTAAGCCGATAATTATTGGGTTCATTGCGTCAGGACTTATATTCAAAAGCATTGCCTGCCTTAAATAATGAACTAACGCCTTTGTAAATTCCTGAGGGTCATAACCCTTGTCAAAAGTCTCCTCTAGAAATTTAATAGCTCCCTGTTCATTCTTCTCTGAAATGAAGTCAACAAGCTGACTAATCAAACTTATATCTGTTAATCCTAATAAATCCTTTATATCTTCTGTTTTAATCATACCCTCTCTGCCTAAAGTTCCAGCAAAAGTCAGGGCTTGATCTAACAAACTTTCAGCATCTCTGATTGAACCGCCAGAATTCAAAGCAATAAGTTCCAAAGCTGGCTTATCAATCTTTGCTTTTTCTTTTTGAGAAACAATATCTAATCTTTTAACAATTTCAGCAAGAGTTAGTTTTCTAAAATCAAACCTTTGACACCTGGAAATAATAGTAGGAATCATTTTATGAATTTCAGTAGTAGCTAAAACAAAGATAGCATGACCAGGCGGCTCTTCTAAGGTTTTCAAAAGAGCATTGACTGCTTCTTTTGTAAGCTGATGACTTTCGTCTATTATAAAGACTTTGTATTTTTCTTTTACAGGAGCAAACTTAATTCCATCTCTTAATTCCCTGATCTCATCAATGCCCCGGTGAGAAGCAGCATCAATTTCAATTAAGTCCAAAGACCTTCCCTGTTGAATTTCTAAGCAAGAAGAGCATTTATCGCAAGGTTCAAATTGACCATCTTTGCGATTGCGGCAATTTACTGCTTTGGCTAAAAGACGAGCAATCGTAGTTTTCCCGCTACCGCGAGGACCTGAAAAAATATATGCATGGGAAATCATTTCTGAAGCAAGAGCATTGCTCAATGTCTGAACAACATGCTCCTGGCCAATAATCTCGTTAAACATCTGAGGTCTGTATTTACGGTATAATACTAAATTTGACATATTACTTCTTAAACACTATAAATTTATAACCTGCAAAGTTCCAGATAATAGTAGCGAAGGCAGCAGTAATTGCTCCAATGTTTGCCCAGATTGTTTCAGATAAGCCAAATTGAGGCTCAATCAGATTTACCATTAAAGAAGCTACTGCAACGTTGATTATCAAACCACCTAAACTCACAAGGAAAAACCTGCTAAACTCCTTGCCTATTCCAATCATCTCCTTTTTCTCAAAAACCCAAAGTTTGTGCCCAAAATATTTACAGAAATTAGCAATAATAAAAGAGATTGTTTTGAAAACCGAAAAAAGCAAACCTGAACTAATCGCTGAAATCCAGATTAATGTATTTAATATTCCTAAATCAATCAAAGCGCCCAAGGTTCCTATTAGTAAAAACTTGGCTCCCTGGAAAATAAGCGCATATTTCTTACCAATTAAAAATGCTATCCAAAGACAAACTATACTCAAAATTGGGAAAATTACACACAATGCCCAAACACTACAATTTACATCTTTAAAAAGAAAAGCAAAGTATAAAGCTGTTAATTCCCCAATAATCAAAGCAATAATAACATCAATCTTTTTCATTCATTTCATACTATCATAAACCAAGTCTTTTGAAAAGAAATCCTTTATGTTAGAATTAAATAATGCTCAAAATATATAATACTTTAACCAGGAAAAAGCAGGTTTTTAGACCAAGGAAGAAAAACAAGGTTAATCTTTTTGTTTGTGGAATCACTAGTTATGATTTCTCTCATATAGGGCATGCTAGAACATATATTGTTTTTGATATGATTGCCAAATATCTCAAGCAAAAGGGATATAATGTTTATTATCTCCAAAATATTACAGATATTGATGACAAGATTATTAATCGGGCAAAAAGAGAAAAGATTTCTTGGAAAGATTTATCTCAGAAATTTGAAAGAGAGTATTTAAAAGACATGAAAGCTCTGGATATAACGAGTGTTAGCAAATATGCCAGAGCAACAAGTCATATTAAAGAAATCATTAGCCAAGTTAAAAGATTATTAGAAAAAGGTTTTGCCTACCAGATAAAAGATGGGATTTACTATGACATTTCCAAATTCAAGAACTATGGAAAACTATCAAGAAGAACAGTGTTACAGGCAGAAGATGCTGTTTCCAGAATTGATGAAAGTAAAAATAAAAGAAATAAAGGTGATTTTTGTTTATGGAAGGGCGATTTTGCTAAAGGAAGGCCTGGCTGGCATATTGAGGATACAGCAATTACTGAAAAATATTTCGGCCCTCAATATGATATTCATGGCGGAGCTAGAGATTTAATCTTTCCTCACCACGAAGCTGAAATTGCTCAGATGGAGGCAATATCTGGCAAAAAACCTTTAGTAAAATACTGGGTTCATTCTGGCTTTCTAACTGTCAAAGGAAAGAAAATGGCAAAGTCGCTTGGCAATTTTATTACTATTAAAGATTTCTTAGAGGATCATTCAACCAGAATTCTAAGATTATTTGTCTTAAAAACTCATTACCGCTCCCCTATTGATTACAGCGACAAAGAAATTAAACAAGTTAAAAAACAATTAGCAAGAATAGATGAGTTTACTGATAAACTCAAGAAACAAGAAACAAGAAACAAGAAACAAAATTTAAAGCTTGTTGAAAAAACTAAAAACAAATTTGAAAAAGCAATGAATGATGATTTTAATACGCCTAAAGCAATGGCTGTAATTTTTGAACTAATTAGCAAAGTCAACAAAGGGAGCTTAGCTCCTCCAAAAGAAATCTTGCGATTTTTGAAAAAAGTTGATAAGGTCTTTGGCTTTATATTTAGTCCAAAAAAGAAACTAAAAATTCCAGAAAAAATAAAAAAGCTTATTAAGCAACGAGAAAAATATCGCAAAGAAAAAAACTGGAGATTAGCTGATGAAATAAGGAAAAAAATCAAGCAAAAAGGATATTTGCTTGAAGATACTAAACAAGGACCAAAAATTAAGAATATTAAATGATTGAGAATGAAAAAAGCCCTGTTAAGGCAGGGCTTATTTTTATTTTATTGAAGGCTAGTAAACTGCCAAATCTGTTCTTTCTTACTCCTTGTCTTTATTTCGTCAAGAGAAAATCCATATCTTTGAGCAAGGCCTTTTAAATAACCTGCTAGTCCCTGCGATCTAAAACCTTTTAGCCTGACAAATTTTGGTTCACCGTCATAAATGGTTCTGGGTTTTCTCCTGGGATTTTTTGGTTTTAGAAAAAACACCCAACCAAAACCCTGTCGCGCCCAAACAAAATCACCTTCTTCAATCTTCCCATCACGAGCTAATTCTCTGGGATCGTAGGAATCTTTGCATAACTTTTCTAAGAAAACACGACTTTCTCTTTCTCTATCTTTTTTATCTTTACACTTCATACTGCACGCTCCTTTCTAAAACTTTATTTTATTGTTATTGTGTACTATCTAAATGATATAATCTATTTTAAGCTTTGTCAATGTTAAAAGATAAAAAAAGTCCCGTGTGAAATATCACGGGATTTTTTTCGTTGGGTTTTTATTATAGCTTGATACCTCCTCTCTCGACTATCTCTTGCATCGCTTTTACATCCTTTTCTACATTCTCTGTAGAAGCTCCTTTCATGCGATTGTTGGTAGCACTTTCGATGCCATTTTTCTGTACCTCATTAACTAGAGAAGCATAATGAGATTGAGAAAGTGTCGCACATACTGATTGTCTACTATCCATGGCAGACCTCCTGTTGAAAAAACCCAAAAATTTGTTAAAAGAACAACAATAGTTTAGTTTATCACACCTTGAAACCACTTGTCAACATTTAAGATAAAGGCCCACGCTTGTTTGTACGCAGGCCTATAAATGTTGAAGATCAACAGAGAAAGAGAAGCCTTTCAAACTCTATTCGAGCTAGAAAAGCCTGCACATAATAACCGCTCTCTTCTGTCTGTTCTAGACGCTTACGCGCCTCTTCAATTTTTTTCTCTTTGCTTTTTTCCATTGTCTTAATCTCCATTTCTATTCCTCTCCCAGGATATTGTTAACAATATCCCCTCCTTCACGATACCTACATTATAGCATACCCTCTATTTTTGTCAAGAAAAAAGCCCCTTATGGATAAAACCACAGGGGCTTAGAACCTCACATGAGGGCGATGTGAGGCAGGAAGCTAAGCAGCAACAGGCTCTGTTGAACTTTTCTCCTTAAGAATAAATACCGCCATCACCACAATCATTACAATAATCGTGAAGAAGCGATAATTTAAACTCTCAATAGTGCTGTATTTGTCATAAGCTATTGCCTCTTTAAATCCCCAAAGGGCCTTCAACCCAGTAATTACAATATGCCTAAATCCATAGATTGTGTCAGCAACTAAAAATCCAAACGGATTTTTAGTAAGAGCTTGTCTAAATCCATGTTCTGTAATCGCTCTCTTCAGAGTTACAGACAACTGACATATTGTAACAGCAGTGGGGATAAAAAAGAATAACCTTGCTCCTTTGCTTGAAAAAACAACACGAGCAAAGAAGTGGGCAGCTATTGCCGAAGCTACAGCCAAAAACATCTGACAGCTGTCATGCGGCACAAAAATCCCTAAAGCGGCCACAATCATAAAAAACTCAAATCGTGCAATCTTTTCATAATTCATTGTTCTGTCCATCATCTTGTCCCTCATTAAATTAGTCACGTGCAGGACGAACGATTTTTTTCTTAACCGAACCGAACATATTCCCATCTTGCTGAGCAGGCCAAGCTTCTCCAGCTGCCATAGCAGTTGCGGCCGATGTGCCGGTTTTTCCAGTACCACCGGTGGCCTGAAAATGAAACGCGGTGCATCCAGCAAAGATAAACATCCATACAGCCAAAACAATCAATGCCAATAGCAACCCTATTTTTGTTTTTCTTGAAAGACATTTCATAATCAAATCTCCTAAACAGAATGTTACAAATCCTTTCAAACGTTTAAGAGCGTAATATCCATTTGCACTCTTCCAGCTCTCCCCTTCCGGAAACATCGAGCGCTTTAATCATTTCTCCAATTTCTGCTTTTTCATTTTTCTTTAACTTACCTTATATAATTATCCGCCTCCCGCGGGTTGTTTTTCAAAGAACTATTTTACCGAATGCTATCCATTATACACATTACCAAAAGTTTGTCAAGCTTTTAAAGCTGGGAAATAAAAAAAGCCCCTATGGATTACCACGGGGCTCTGATTTTTGAAAAAGAACTGCTTTCTAGTCACTCACAATTACGATCTCCAAAAGACTTATTTGGAGACGCTTTCCTTCACAGCGCTGGTTAGCCTTTCTATGGCTTCGCGGTTAAGCAACATTTCCTGCATGCCACCAGGTCTTATCGCCTCAAAAGGTATAACCACAACAGTGTTATTCGGCCCTTCAGCCAGTTTCACAAGCGTTTCAAGTTGCTTGACAGCCAGGATTTCCGGAGTAAGACTTGCAGCTCTAACCTTGTTTGCTGCTGCGTCTGCTTCTGCCTCAACTAATAAGGCTTTACCCTTCTCAGCAGCCAATTCAGCGTCACGTTTTGCCTTAGCTACTTCAGCTATGGCTATAGCAGCATTTTCAAGGTCTTGAAGCTCAGCATCTTTAATCCTTTTGCGCTTGGCAGTAATTTCAGGGGGATAATCAAGATTAGTCACCAGGACATCAGCCGTCTCTACTGGATATTTCAGCTCTTTCATGCGAGCAAGGAAGTTCGCTTTAATCGCGGCTGTGATAGATTCCCTTTGTTCCCGAATATTATCAGTTTTATACGGTGCGACCACTGTACGAGCGGCATTGGAAAGAATATCTTGCATTGCTGTTTCAAAAAACTTATCCAGAGACAATTCGAATCCTGAAATATCCTCCCTAGTGACTTTCTGTGCCGGAACCTTTTTCTTGATTACATCAATGGTATCCTCTGTAACCTTAAACGAACCTATCCATTTTACGCTGACATCCATATTGATGTCGTCGGCACAGAGAATCTTCAACTCTTTTGCATAGGACTTCAGCTTAGTGTCGACAAAATAAATCTCAGTCCGGCCCCAAGCTTTATAAACGCCTTCGTGTATGATCTCTGTTTGTCCCCGTGGCTTTAATAAAATAACGGTTGTGCCAGGAGGAACGACTTTGCCGCAACCTGAACCCATGACAATCAATGTTGCCAAAAGCACTATCAAACAAGATTTTACAATTCGACTCTTCATTCTAATTCTCCTTTAATTCAAAATGATCAATTTAACAAACAAAACAACGATACAACACAATAATAAATCATCCAGATGCAAGAATCTTATTTTTCTATGTTACCTCCTTTCTCTTTTCAACGTTTTGTCCGATTTTTGTTTACCTTTTTACTTCATTAGCATCTTCGGCCTCTTTTGCCGCTTTACGGAAGATAGCGACAGACTCATCCATTGCTTCTATGTTTTCTTCATGAGCTTTAGCTTTTTTTTCTTCGCTCTTTTTCACATCGTGAGACTCTATGTTCAACGCTTCAATCTCTTCTTCAGAAGGAGGGACATAGTCCTCATCAACAGTTGCTGTTTTAATACGGTCCAACTCCTCATAAGATCTCTCGGCTGGATTGTAAAGGAAGAAAACGCAGATGATAATGGCCCCCGAAGCGATAACAGTTGTGCCTAGATTAAAAAAGTAAACAACCTTCCTTGCGTACTCTTTTCTTTCCTTAATCTCCTTTCCTGTTTCCTCATCAGCTTGCACTTTTTCCATGCCTCGGAAAATAGCCCATTTAACAATCTGGACAATAATAATTACCGCCAGCCATAAAAGGGCGATCGTGTACAAATGAGGTGCTAACGTCTCTAAACCTTCCATAATTTTTCCCTTTCAATAAAGTTTCTGTTAATGTTTCTTTTGCTATCCAACTAAACAATTTTCTTCATTCTTGCTCTCCTTATTTAACTGTAAAGGTTCTAATTTTACTTTTATTTAATTATACACATTACCAGAAGTTTGTCAACCCTAAAATAAAAAAGCCCCTAAAGATTATCTGTTAGGGGCTTTGTCTTCATAAAACGCTAGTCGTGAACAAGCAATTTATCAAGACCTTCTTGTTTAATTACGTCTGGCAATCCTCCTCCGCCGACTCCGGGATTAACGTTGTGTTTGTCGTCAACCTGGAATATTAAGGCATCGAGTTCATCTCTTACGTTTTCTGCCAAACGAGTAATTTGAGTACTAAATACTGAGCTGACGCCTGACTGTGCAAACGTCTTTAGGAGACTCCAACCGAAATCATAACCTGCGCTTTCCTGAGTACCGGTACCGACTTCGTCTATAACCAGTACTACATTCTTTCCTTCAACATCCTGAATAGCTTCTAAAAGGTTCTTGGTTTTTCTTACCATTGTCTGGCAAGTTGATCCTTTGCCGCGTCCAAGAAATACCATACCGATTTTTTTCTTGGGATTAAGACTAAAACTAATACCTGGAAGCGGGATACCGCTCTGCGCAAGCCATATATATACCATTATGGTCTCGCAAATTGTAGTCTTGCCGCCACCGTGACGCCCTGTAATCCCTACCATTTGGCTGTTGATATTAGGTACATGCCTTATCGGTACTATTTTCTCAACTTGACCCATTAGATGAATCGGGTGTATTTCCTCAAACGAAAGGATATGCTCACCATTGCTCAAAATATTTGGAAAACAGAGATTTTTAGTCAATTTAACCGCATTGCTCCGAACAGTCTCTAGAAGATTCACAACCTCACAAATATTACCAATCTTTTCGTAGAAGAATTTTCTATTTTCCTGAGCAGCTTCGTATGTTGCCCTCAGATCAACTTCGTTAAGAAAGGTTTCCATAGCGAACCACTTATGATGTCTGTCAGTTGCTGTTGACTCAACCTTAAAGGTTTCGTCAAAGAAGTCAGGTCTTTGTTCGCGTAAAAGATCACGGAAAGCATTCTCGGCTCTACTTGCTGCAATTTTTCTGACTTCTTCCAAAATCTGGGCCCTAATCTGTTTGACACCTTTCTGCATCTCAGCGCTGTATCCTCGGAAGTGCCCAAATTTGAACTCAGGCAATTCCACATGAAAATCTGAAAGATTTCCTATGTCGTAAATACGGAGAAACAGGCCGGGTTTGGAATAAGAGAAGAAAACCTTAAGCGCAGCATGCTTGACGCTACAGATGTCTTGCTGGCGTATTTTACACCAATCAATACCACCGAGCTTACTCTTCAACCCCCGCAAGATATCATCTATCAGCTGTGTCGAAGGGCGATCTATGACCATGGGACGATAGACGCTGTCTAGGTATTCCCTATTCTGTGCGTCAATCTTTTTCTTTACCCTGCGAATAATGCCAAACCATCCTAGTGGAAAAGCCCACCATTTATCAATCCACGTAGGATATTTCTTTAGTCTTTGAGGATTGAGGGCTGCTGAGAATCTTTGATGGCCATGAACTTTCCCTGAGGTATAGCACAACTCTAAATCATTATACCTATCCCAGGACATTCTAAACTCAACAACGCCTTCAATAACCGCAATCTTCTCTACCTCTTCTTGAATAATCTTGGCCATAGCAACTTCATCTTTTTCAAGAGGCAGACTTGCTTCCAGAACTTTTTGAATTACTCGGATCCTGCTCGGTATTAGGTTTTTGTATTCGCTTAATGTTCTCAAAAACCGGCATACATTCTCCCAGTGCCTGACGTGTCCATTGTCTGGCCGATCGTAATAGTTAACAAAACTCTGATAATCGGTGGGTATAGAAGAACGACCCATGCCCTTGAGCACTTTAACGAAATTTGGGTTTTCTGAAAGAAACTTTCCCAACGCCAGACGCTCTTGGATCTCGCTTGCAGCTACATTTGAAAGACCGAAGCTACGCACTAAAGAAAATCCTGATATGCCAAGATTTTTCAAAACGACCTCTCTGGGAAAATCATCTATATTGATGATCTCCAGTCTCTCTTCATCTCTTATATCAGTCCTCCATGGATCAATCTCTGGATACTTAATTTTAACTACCATCTTAATTCTCCTTTCTTTTAAGTAACTTTCTTTTTATTCAATAAAACGGTTCATCGATTCTTTCTTATACGGCTTCCTTACATAATTTTTGCTCTCCTTATTTAACTGTAAAGGTTCTAATTTTACTTTTATTTAATTATACACATTATCAATTCTTTGTCAAGCAAAATGCAAAGGGCTTGCCTATTTTTTGGGTTTCTGATAAAAAGAAGTATTATGGCTAACAACACTGAACACAAATTGCCACCGCAGAATATTGAAGCGGAGAAATCATTACTGGGTTCTTTAATGCTGGATAAGAACGCTATTGTTAAAGTGGCTGATTATTTCCAGCCAAGAGATTTCTATAAGCAGAACCATCAGCAGATTTATCAGGCAATTGTTGACCTTTTTGAAAAAGGAGACCCAGTTGATTTATTAGCTGTCTCTATTCGGCTCAAAGAAAAAAACCTGTTAGAAGAAATCGGCGGAAATAGTTATCTAACTGAACTTATCAATACTGTCCCAACTGCTACCCATATTTCAAATTACGCTAAAATTGTCCAAAGAAAACGCATTCTAAGAGACCTGATTTCAGCCAGCCAGGAAATTAATTCAATGGGCTATGATGAACAAGAAGATATTGATGTGCTCATGGACAAAGCTGAGCAAAGAATTTTCAGCATTGCTCAAAAAAGCTTAACCCAGCGCTTCATTCCAATTAAAGATGGTTTAGAAGATGCTTTTGAAAGAATTGATAAACTTTCTAAGCATGAAGGAGGTCTTAGAGGACTTCCAACTGGCTTTACTCATTTAGATAATATTTTAGCTGGCTTACAGAAATCTGACCTGATAATTTTAGCTTCCAGGCCCTCTTTAGGCAAAAGCGCTATGGCTGTGAATTTTGCAGCTAACATTGCTATCAATGAAAATATACCAATTGGCATCTTTAGCTTAGAAATGTCAAAAGACCAGGTAATAGACAGGTTGATTGCTGGCTTAGCTAATGTTGACCTATGGCGTTTAAGAACTGGCCGGCTTTCCAGCGAAGGTGAAGATAATGACTTTTCTAGAATTCAACATGCAATGGCTATGTTATCTGAAGCCCCAATATACATTGACGACGCTGCTTCTTCTAATGTTCTTCAGATGAGAGCAATGGCAAGAAGATTACAAGCAGAACATGGTTTGGGATTAATTATTATTGACTATTTGCAGCTGATGGAACCAAGAAATCCCGCAGTCACTCTAGTTCAACAAGTATCTGAAATCTCTCGCGCTCTGAAAGGCCTGGCTAGAGAACTTAATGTCCCAGTCCTTGCCTTATCTCAATTATCTCGGGCAGTAGAGCACCGAAGCCCTCAAATCCCCAGATTAGCCGACTTAAGAGAATCAGGCTCTTTGGAGCAGGACTCGGATGTGGTGCTCTTTATATCCCGTGAGGATAGGTACAATCCTGACAGTACCAGGAAGAATATTGCTGATATTACTATTGCCAAACATAGAAATGGACCAGTAGGAAAAGTTGAACTCTATTTTGACGACCGAAGAGTATGTTTTAGAAATCTTGAAAAAGGAGGATATACAGAATAATGTATCCCAAATCTATTCAAAAGTTAATTGATCTCTTCAGTAAATTCCCAACTGTTGGGCCGCGAACCGCTAGCCGTTTTGTTTTCTATTTAATAAAATTACCTCAAGAAAAATTTGATGAACTATTAAATTCAATCACAGATTTGAAAAAAGCAATAAAAACCTGCTCATCCTGCTTTAATCCATTTGAATCTTTGGATGACGCAGAACTCTGTCCTATTTGCAAAGATAATTCCCGCGATAAAACTCTGCTATGCATTGTTGAAAAAGAAATTGATTTAATCTCAATTGAAAAGACAAAAAAATACAAAGGACTTTATTTTATTTTAGGCGGAACGATTAATCTGAAAAAAAGTGATAAGAATATAAGAATTAAAGAATTAAAACAAAGAATTGAAAACAATGATTTTAAAGAAATCATTATTGCTACCAATCCCACTACAGAAGGCGAAGCTACTACCCTGTTTATAGAAAGAGAATTAAAATCTTTTAATATTAAAATCACCCGGCTCGGCCGCGGCCTGCCTGTTGGCGGTGAATTAGAATACGCTGACGAAGAAACTCTCTCCAGCGCCTTTGAAGGAAAAAAGTAAAAACCTAAAATTGAAATAAATAAAAAAGGGTCTCTTAAGAGACCCTTTTTCTAAAAGACCATTGATTTCCGAGACACTGACTAGTCTGGTTTTCTATCAAAAAATTCATCAATGGAAACAAATCTTCCTAATTTTTCGCTGAAAAAATCTGCTAAGCCACCCAGGACATTAAAGTCTGGCAGTCCATCAGGTCCCCACCGCCCAACCGTTCCAGCTCTTCGATTTACTGCCTGCCCTATTTCTTCAAGAGTAAGACCAGCTTCTTTTTTAAGCCGCCTCAAATTAATTCCAAATAATGTATTATAATCCACTTTTTTCCTTTCTGTTTTTTTAAAAAATTTTCAAGGTTCTATACGGCGCGGTGTTTGATTACTTTTCCTGCTTTTTCTAAAACTTCAATAATCTCATTGGCACTGCCTTCAATACCATTTACGCAACCCACAAATCTTGAAACATCATCTCTAAGTCCTGAAAGATTGCCTTCAATATCAGTAATATCACCTCGGCAGTTAGCAATTCCCAAAACCCTTTTGCCGTCTCCATAAAGTTCTGCCTTATATCCCCCAATACTTTCTCCGTGAATAAGTTCTCTTGGTTCCAATATCAACTGGCTTAAAATCCTCTTTTTTATTTCTTCTGTCATTTTTCGCTCCTTTTTTAACTTATCTCTATTTTGGTGATTTCAACCTCTGTAAAGAACTGACGATGACCCGCTTTCTTTCTATAGCGGGTTTTTGGTTTGTATTTGAAAACTATTACTTTTTTTCCCTTGCCTTGTGATAAAACTTTACCAACAACCTTAGCTCCTTTTACAAAAGGAGTTCCAATTTCTGTTTTTCTATTTTTCTCCACTAACAAAACTTCTTTGAAGGTTATTTCGCTGCCTTCTTTCTTATCAATCTTCTCAATTTTAATTTTGTCGCCAGGAGCAATCTTATACTGTTTGCCCCCTGTTTTAATTATTGCTAACATATTACTCTTCTAACAATGGTGGTTCAATATCTGGTTCTTTGAGCTTTATTTTTGTGTCTGTGCCAGTTATTTTTACCACATCTTTATCAACTTTGGCAAATTCTTTATGCGCTTTTTTATAAGTAGTTACAGTTGTGCCCAAGTGATTTCCGAGTTTTTTCATATATTCGCTATAAGTTAACAAATGCCGACCGAGCCGCTCTACCTGATTAATCACTTCTTTTGCCTGCTCTGAAATCTTCTGATTCTTAAGTCCCTGCAGAACAGTCTGCAGATAAGCTAAGAAAGAAGTAGGAGAAATAACTATAACTTTTTTCCTGCCAGCATAATAAATCAAATTATTGGTATCATCAGTAACTGCTCCAACTTTATTAATAAGCAAATCGTAATAAACTGCTTCTGAAGGAATAAACATAAAAGCGAAATCCATTGTGTTTTCTTCTGGCTTTACATACTTTGATGTTTCGTCAATTCTAGTCTTAAGGTCATTTACAAAAGCTCTTTCGTATTTTCTTTTCTCTTCAGCATTATTTGTTTCTAATATTCTATTGTAATTTTCTAAACTAAATTTAGAGTCAATTGGAATAATTCGTTTATCAACAAATACTACTGCATCAACTATAGTTCCATCCTTAAATGAATACTGCATTTGATAAGAGCCTGGCGGTAAAACATTCTTTAAAACAGTTTCCAAATAATACTCTCCTAAAACTCCTCTTTGCTTTGGGTTTTTTAAAATATCCTGTAAATTTCTCAATTGATCAGCAAAACTTACAACCTGCTTATTGGTTTCATCTAAGCGCGTGAGTTTTTCAGTAACATCCTGAATAATTTTAGCGCTCTGTCCAAATTGAGATTGAATCGCTTTGGTTGACTCAGACAACTTACTATCTAAAACCTGTGCAATATGATTCATTTGCTGTTGAAGCATTACCAATGCCTCTGATTGCTTTTCTGGTTTCTTCCTCAATAATAAAAAAATCCCTACTGCCAACCCAATAACAATCAATATTAAAAAACCAATTATCACCTGCTCCATTAAATTTATATTACAAGATTCCAGATAAAAAATCAACCTATTGACAAGATATGAACAATAGGTATATAATGAAAATAGAACAACAAAAATGGCGTCGTGTCGGGCACGGTTTTGGGACTTTCACGAAGTTCCACCAATACCAACGCCCTCATTCTTACACACGATCGCCGAAAGGGAAGGTGTTAACCTTCCCTTTTTTATTTCAAGAATATTTCAGCGAGAAGGAAAAGAATATAAATTCCTATTAAAAGAAAGGCTTCTTTTTTAGTGATTTTTTGGTCAGTTCTAACAACTATTAAGAAAAATACAGCTGAGATTATAAGGAAGATGCGAGCAATGGCAAAAGGAGAAAAATCTATATTCCTAATTGGTGAAATTAAAACAACAATTCCTAAAACAAGGGTAGCGCAAACAATAACCGAACCCATTAAATTCCCCAAAATCAACCAGGTCTGACGCTTTCTTGCTGAAATAATAGCAAAATAAGTTTCAGGCAAAGCATTGCCTAAACCAACAATTAAAATCCCAACTATTGGAAGACCAATGTTTAAAGCATTAGAAAAAACCTGAGCGCTCTGAACCACGCCCCAGGAAGCTACTGAAAGTAAAGCTAAAGATACTATTACATTCCCTAAATCTTTTAAAAAAACTTTGAAATGTCTAATGCTTTTAGGTTCTTTTCTATTCCTTAAAAAATCTATAAACCCCAGACCATGTCCATGTTCGTTTCTATTTCCTTTGTAAACTTTTCTAAATCTTTCTTCTTTTGAAAAAAGCCAAAAGATATAAAGAACGAAAGCTAAAAGCAAAATTAAACCATCGCCTCTTCCTAAGTTTCCATCTAAAATTAAAACTAATGGTAAAACAGCGATTACAGCAGTAAAAATAGTGCTGGTCTGAACCATTTTGCTTCTTACTGGTATGGCAGTACCTCCTATCAAAATCGCCAAACCCACAGCTAATGTTAAATCAATTACGTTTCCTCCAACGATTTCCCCAAAAGAAAGCTGTGGAATTCCATGCAGAGCCGAATTAATACCAACAAATAAGTTAGGTAAAGTGCCAGCGAAAGCCATAACAAAAAAAGCTAACACAAACTCCCGCAAAGCCAAATATCGAGCCATTCTTATTAAACCCTTAATTAGTTTAGAGCCTGACCAAAACAAGACGAAACAAGAGATTATAAAGATGAATAACCAAATCATATATTTCTCAATTTCTTAGTAATAAATAGCCATTTAGTAGCTTCAATTAGAATTAATTCAATTATACTTAATGCTAAAATAATTGCCCAGTCAATTAATCCAAGAGGAACAGTTTTTAAAAGTGTTTGAAAAGGGGACAAATAAATAGCCAATAGCAAAGCTATTAATCCAAAACCACAAGCATAAAGCAAAAATTTGTTTGAAAAAGGATTTATATGCCAAAGGTTTCTTCTTAAACTTTTACAAGAAAAAACATATAAAAGTGAGTCAACAGCTAAAGCAGCAAAAATAATTGTTCTAATATGAGGAATCTCATAATTAGAATATTTTAAAAGGCAAAAGAATAATCCTAAAAGGAAGAAATCAGTTAGTATCCCAATAATAAAAATCAATGTTTTCATTTCTCGGGTTAAAAGCGGGGTATCATGACCTTGAGGTTTTTGCTTCATTAAATCTTTTTCTTTTGGCTCAAAAGCTAAAGCAATATTAGGAAGACCGTCTTCAATAAGATTAACCCATAGGATTTGCACAGCAGTAATCGGCAGATGACCAAAGAAAAGCCCTATCCCAATTAAAATTATCTCAGTAAAAGCATCGGAAATCAGATAAGTAATCACTTTGCGAATATTATCAATAATTGCTCTCCCCTCTTCTATTGCAGCTACAATAATATTAAAATTATCAGTTAGCAAAACAAGGTCAGAAACCTCTTTAGCAACTTCCGTACCAGAACCCAAAGCCACGCCGATATCAGCTTTTTTCAGAGCTGGGGCATCATTGATGCCATCACCAGTCATTGCTATTACTTCTCCTTTTTCCTGCCAGGCCTCAATGATTCTCATTTTATGTTTTGGTTCAACCCGAGCATAAATCTGAATATCCTTTACCCTCTTTTCAAATTGCTTGTCTGAAAGCTTATCTAATTCTCTGCCTTGCATAATATTCTTTTCTTTTACTTTAAATCCTAATTCCTGAGCCACTGCCTTTGCTGTTAACTTATGGTCACCAGTAACAATAATTGGTCTCATGCCTGCTTGCTGACAAATCTTTATTGCTTTTTTCACTTCTTTCCTAATCGGATCTTTCAAACCTATCATTCCAACAAAGACCAAATCATTAAACAAGTCCTTTAAATTATCAATCTTTTTATATGCCATAGCTACAACCCTTAGTCCTTTTCCAGTCAGATCCTCCAGGCTGTCTTTTAATTCATTTTTCTTTTGTAAAGTTAAAGCTTCTTCTTTTCTGTCTTTTATAAAATACTTTGACATTTCCAATAATTTTTCTGGAGCGCCTGAAACATAAAGAATATCTTCTTTTTTATTTAAAGCAAATGCCCTGCCCAAGTATTTATTAACCGGGCTAAATGGAAGTTCAGCAATTTTAAGCATTCTTTTTTCCAATTCTTTTTTATTAATCCCTGCCTGTACTCCTGCCAAAAGCAATGCTTTATCTGTTGGCCTGCCTTGAATAACCCATTTCTCCATTGTTTCCTCTGGATTCTCAATAAATGCCTCATTACACAAAGTAGCAATCTTAAGGGCTAAGTGACGGCCTGTTTTTGTCTCTGCTATAACTTCAGCTACTCTCATCTTTCCTTCAGTCAAAGTGGCTGTCTTATCAGTTGCAATAATAGAAGTGCTCCCAAGCGTTTCAGCTGAAGCAAGTTTTCTTACTAATCCCTTCTTTTTCAGAATCCTCTGCATTCCCAAAGCTAAAATAACTGTCATTGCAACTGGCAAACCCTCAGGAATAGCAGCTACTGCTACTGCTACTGCTATTGTAAACATTTCTAAAAATGAGTTTCCAGTAATTATTCCTTCAATGAAAATAATAATACAAAGCAAAGCAATAATTCCACCAACAATTTTAGCAAATCTTGCTAACTTTTTCTGCAAAGGCGTCTTTTCTTCTTTAGCTTCTTTTACCATCTGTGCTATATTGCCTATTTCAGTTTCTAAGCCAGTTGCAGTAGCCACTGCTGTTGCTTTTCCATCCTCTATAACTGTGCCCATATAGACCATATTGTCTCTATCTGCTAATGGCTTTTTCTTTGGCAAAGTGTCTGTCTTTTTCTGAGCTGGCAGCCATTCCCCAGTCAAAGCCATTTCATTTGTCTTTAAATTATTGCTTTCAATAATCCTGCCATCAGCTGGTACCTTATCTCCAGGATTTAGAATAAAGATATCACCAGGAACAATCTCTTCAGAGTCAATAATCTTTGCATTACCTTGTCTTATGACTTGAGCGCTAATCTTAACTATCTTTTTTAGTTTTCTCAATGCCTCACTGGCTTTATTCTCCTGGAAAAAGCCAACAATAGTGTTTAAAAAAACAGCGCCAAAAATAACAATGGCATCAGTAAATTCTTTGAAAAACAAAACAACTATTCCAGCTATCACTAAAATATAAATCAAGGGGCTTTTGAACTGCTCCAAAAAAATTCTCAGCTTGGAAAACGGCTTTTCCTCTGGAAGTAAATTCCTGCCAAACTTTTCTCTTCTTTCTTTTACTTCTTTTTCACTTAATCCCTGTTTAGAATCTGATTTAAGCTTTTCAACTACCTCTCTCCAAGAAAGACTATGCCAAGCAACTTCTTTTGCCATTAGTCTATTCTACCCTCACTACCAGAAGTTTTCAAATAAAAAAGCAGGTGGGGTGGTCACCTGCTCTGGTTTTTTTGGGAAATAAATTTCAGTACTGCTGATGGTAGGTAGTCACCGAGGTCCATCCTTCCAAAAGATATCAATTCTCTTACTGTAGAAGAACTAATATGAATGTGCTTTTGAAGAGGAGCAACAAGAATAGTGTAGATATCTCCATCTAGAATCCGGTTGTTAAAACTTATGTTTAGCTCTACTTCGTATTCGGTTGTTAATCTTAGTCCTCGGATAATAGCAAGTGCTTTCTCTTGACGGACTAATTCAACTGTTAAACCCTTAAAAGATTTTATCCAAACATTAGTAAGCCCCAGCTCTTTTACCGATTCTTCAATCATTACCAATCTTTCTTCTTCAGAAAACATAGGTTTCTTTTGAGGGTTTATTAGAAGACCAACAACAACTCCATCAAAAATTGCAGCACTTGCCTGAATTACATCCAGATGCCCCAATGTTATAGGGTCAAAAGTGCCTGGGTAAACAGCGGTTTTTTTCATTTTTAATACCTCCTACATTAACCATTTAACAATCAACCAAAGAATAATGAGGTGCATTGTGTTATCAACTATTGCATACACAAAACAAGAAAATGCCAAATCAATCTCATGATATTTCTCTGTAGAGTTGTACGCCTTAACAAAGTCACGGCCACGAATCAGTTTAAGCCACTTAGAAGCTAAAGACCATCCATCGATAAACCAATGGCTAGCAAAGACCAAAACAATGATGAGTGGATTGATAGTCCAAAGAAATAGACAAATGCTTCCCGTATAAATCAAACAATGAAATATACACCAAGCAATACCATTGAGGCTCTTTTCTGATTTTTTGAGCGCCATTGTCCTGCTTTGCAATAAATAATCGCCTGTCAGATGACCCAATACACTCTTTGCGAACATACCTATTTACCTCCTTTCATTTCGTTAACCAATTAGATTGTTAAAGGACAAAATTATAATTTCTGAACCTATAGTAGATTATCACATTACACCATAGAAGTCAAGCGATGTCCAATTTAAATAAAAAAGGATAATAAATAATAAAAATGTGCCGAGAGCTATTCTCGGCACTTTACTTACTCCATATATTGTTTTACCTTTTCTATTATCTCTTCAGGATTATTTTCATTAAAAGTCCAAGACAGAAGTACCAATTTTTCCCCATGTAGAGCAAGTTCGTAGTTTTTTAAACTTAGCGAACTTATTTGGGCAAAATCTTCTACGGGTGCTTCCACTACCCTCTTGACAATAGCTGGTAACCCTTCACCTTGTTGATAACCACAATGGCCAATAATCTTATAGCCGGCTTTAAGAGCAGCCTCTACCTCTCTTATATTTTCGGCAACTACTCTTCCAAAAATATTTTTCATTTCGTTCATCTCCTTTCATCTTTAGGTTATGTGTTGTTTTAAAAAAGAGTTGGTTATTTAGTAAAATTGATGCTGGCTCAATGGTTTCTCTTTTTTCTCTTCAAGTTTCTTTTTGCATAGCGGCTGGCAATGGTTGCTTCCCAACCATTCTTTAAAAAGCCATTTCTTAACTTTTCATACAGTGTTATTCGTGCTTTAATATTTATCTTCTTTTGCTTTGCAAATTGAAGCCATCGTTCTAAATAAGGATTTTTGGGATTAGACTTAAGGAGTTCGCACACCTTGTCGCCTAGCTCTGTGGTTATATAACCACTAACAGTTCCTGCTCCAATCATCATCATGGCACCTATAGAGTGTTCTTCTCCGTCATCCCAATGCCCGTATTTTACTAACCCGAGCTTCTCTAGTACCTTTATATGTTCATCGGGGATATCTCGGGCGGGGTCTATAGTAGACCTCATAATTTCATATAAAGGAAATAGACTCGCTTGTAATTCCTGGTTATTTTCTAATCTTTTTCTCATTTTATTCACTTCCTTTCATTTGAGGGTTTTAAAGATTTTAAGGTACAGGCCATAATATTGGAGTTGCTAACCACTCCAAATTCAATCTAATCGTATGTTATCACATTACACCATAGAAGTCAAGCGATGTCCAATTTAAATAAAAAAGCAGGTGGGAAGGTCACCTGCCATTATTTTTATTCTTGTTTTGCTTTTTTGACTTTTTCAGTTTCGGTCGTCATTATCATTTTTTCTTAACAAATTAGGTAGTTTTCTCGAAAACATCTATTCCACAAGCTATTTCAGAGAGATCGATCTCGCAATTCAGCCACTTCTTTAAATATTTGTGTATTTCTTTTTTATTTTGTGCTTCAAGATACAAATTAATAACCTTCTTCATCTCTTTGGAAATTTCCTTACCAGACCAAATTCTTGCCTTGATTTTTCTTTCAAGGCTCTTTATTTTCTGTTCATCCACATTCAAGAATATTCGGATGGCATCCTTCACACCTACAAGATATGTCTCTAATTGTAAAGCTCCCCAATGCTCCAGTGTACTAAGCGCCTTCATATAAATAGATTTTCTAACAAGTGTTTCTTCCATTTCCTTAGACCATTTTTTCGTTTTCATTTTTATACCTTTCTTTCTATATTAACTTTTTAATTTGCTTTTTACGATAATTAAATATTACTACACTTATTAGATTATGTCAAACAAAAAAGCAGGTGGGGTGGTCACCTGCCTTGATTTTATTTTTGTTTTGTTTTTTTTAACTTTTTAAGTCCCTCTACTCGAAAGAGATGAATCGGTCCATCGGGAGTCGTTGCTCTAAGAATTCTACGGAAAGGGAGTAGAGGCGGCCCTCCGCCAGAAGAAGGCGGTATAGCCAGGACGCAAAAGACGTTTTTTCTTTTTACTCTGGGAACATTTTCTATCTTAGCCGTCAGCTCCACAAAAGCTGCTATTACATAAAAAAGTCCCGCTTTAATATACAGCTCACCAACAGAGAAACCTCTATACGTATCAAGGTCCTCCCGAATTACTGCCTTGGATTCATTATACTTGATATCTTTAGGCCTCAGAGCCAGCTGAAATCTTTTAGCGCCAACTCCTAAAGATGTCATAACCAATTCCATCAAATCTTCTTTCTTTTCCATTTTAAGTTTCTTTTCCATTTTAACTCTCCTTTCACTAAGGAAAACCTTCGCACTGAAGGGCCAGATACTTTGGCTTTTAGATTTTGTTAAGAACTACACGAACTATGCCACCCTCATAGTTGTGCCGCCTGCGGGATTCGAACCCGCGAATCTTCTGCTTGAGAAGCAGATGTCCTAAACCGCTAGACGAAGGCGGCATCATTTATAATTTACCACAAAATCCATGTTTTGTCTATCGCTTGACAGAAATGAATATCTATGATATTATTAAATTATCTTTAACAACTGAAAATTGAAAGTATCTTTAAGGGGATAAGGAAATGGAAGCAATAAAGGAAGTTTTTTTAGCAACTGTGATTGGAATAGCATTTTGCATTACAACAGGATTTTATATCGAAAGTAGACCTATTCTAATGAAACTCACTGGCTATTGCCCATGCAAAGAATGCTGTGGTGACTACGCTAACGGGAAAACCTCAATTGGCAGAGATGCTTGGAAAACCTATGGCGTAGCTGCTGACCCAGAACTACTACCTTATGGGACAAGATTAAATATCCCAGGAGTAGGCATCAGAATTGTTGACGACACTGGCGGTGCTATGAGGCAAAGTGCAAAAGAAGGAATCTGGCATATTGATATCAGATTCCACAGCCATGAAAAGGCAGAAGAGTTCGGCGACAGAGAGGAATATGTTAGAATTCTCTAAACTAAAAAACAAGTCCTGCAACAATATATTGCAGGGCTTTTTTTCTATCTTAAAGATTGCGATATCTCAACTAAATTTATATCTCTAATTATTCCAACAGCAATGGCTGATAAAATACTATATATATGTTTTTTTTCTAAACATTCTTTAAACCAAAATGGCACAATATTGCCTTGATAATTTATTTTAAAATTCGTTCCATCAGAAGTAATATTTAAATCACTAACTTGCAAATCTGCTTTTTTGTAAAACCCATAAGTTAGGCATTGAGCAGCACCCACATCCCTTATATCTCTAATTCTATCTCTATCAAAGTTTAAAACCAGAAACCCGTGACTTGGTATAATTTTAGCTAATCTTTTAATATCAGAGATTTCTTTCTTATCATCGCTATCTGTTATTACTAAAATAGGCAGCTTAGATTTCTTAAGAAAGAAATCTGATGTCTCTGGCCCCAAAATTAAAACATTTTTATCCTTTAATGTTTTAGAAATAATTTCAGCAGCAAAAGAACTACCTTTGCCAAGAACAAAGATAACGCAAGGTCTTTTTATGAAAAATAAGAGTTTATTCATAATCAGGCGGTATTTGATAATAATCTATAATATATTTTGCCAATTCTTTGAAAATTGGCACTGCAGAATATTCAGCAGTTTTAGTCGCAGGATTATCAAGCTTGATTAAAATTAGAAATTCTGGCTCAAAAGCAGGGAAAAAACCAATAAAACTTTGCCAGGTTTTATCTGAATAACCCTCTTTGTCTATGTCAAGGCTTGACCAAGAAACTTGAGCAGTGCCTGTCTTTCCAGCAATATAGTAGCCAGGAACTCTAGCTCCTCTACCAAAACCATTTTCAACAACGCTAATCATCATTGCTGTTAGCTGGGAAGCGGTTTTTGGAGAAATAACTTGGTCTGAAGATATCTTAGCTTGGGTTTCAATAGTTTCACCATCTTGCAGAATCTTTTCTACTAGATAAGGTTTAACTAATTTCCCTCCATTAGCAACTGCGCAGAATGCTCTAACCAACTGAATAGGTGTCATCTCAATTCCCTGACCAAAAGAAGCAGTAGCAAAGTTTATCTCATAACCTTTCTTAAATTCTCTATTTTCAGAAAAAACCTCTCCTTGCAAGTCAATCCCAGTTGGTTCAAAAAAACCAAACCTCTCCATGTATTGCAAAAACAGATTATGACCTAATTGTTTTTCAACAAACACTGCTCCAGTATTAATTGATTTTTCTAAAACCTCAGTCATACTTTGTTTTCCCCAAACGTTATTATTATAGTTATAAATAGTGTCTTTGCCAATTTTTACTTGCCCTTCATCAATATAAGTGCTTTGAGGCGTTATTTTCCCCTGGTCTAAAGCACCTGCCATAGTAATTGGTTTAAAAGCAGAGCCTGGCTCAAAGAGCTTCTGAACAGCGCCATTCTGAAAAAGCTCAAAATCAACTTCTGAATAATGATTTGGGTCAAAGCTTGGAAAATGAGCTAAACTAATAATTCTTCCTGTATTAGGATTTAACACAATAATTTGTCCTGCTTCAATATCTAAATTCTCTTTAACGCTTGCTAATAATTTCTCTGCCATAAACTGAACATTGTAATCAAGAGTTAAGAAAATATCAGCGCCTTTGTTAGATACTTGAAAACTTTCAGACAAAGAAACCCTTTCTTCTCCTTGAAGAAAATCATCATAATAACCTTCTATTCCATACTGGCCTGTTTCTTCACCTCCAAAAAACCCTATTGCTTGAGAAGCCATGGTTTTCTGAGGGTACTGCCTAAAAGTTGCTTCTCCTAAGTAAACGCCTGGCAGATTTATTTCTTTTAATCTTTGCTCTTCTTCTTGTGTTAAGTTGCTTTTTATTTTCTCAAACAAACTGTCTTTCTTAAGTTTCTCTAAAAGCAATTCTTCTTCTAAATTAAAAATCTGACAAAGCTCTTTAGCTGTTTTTTCTTTTTCTTTAACTTCCTGAGGAGAAACAAAAACATACTTTGCTTTAACATTTGTAGCTAAGATTTCTCCTTTATTAAAAAAAATCTCTCCCCTCTCTCCTTTTACAAGCTGGAAGTTCTTTTGCTGGCCTTGAGCTAATGCCCTGTAAAGTTCCTGTTTAATGATTTGATAATAAACCAAGCGGCTAATAATAGCCGCCCCAAATAAGATAATTAAAATAAATATTAAGTTAATTCGCCACTTCTTCATTTTGCAACAACTTGGGTATCTAAAACTCGGATATAATGAATTTTACCTGTTTTCTCAAAATTAAACTCTTGTAATAAAAGTGTGATATTATCTAAAGAACTTATCTGAGCCGAACTAATCTCTAAGTTCTGGTTTTCTTTTGAAATCTCATTTATCCTTTTTTGATATTCTTGAATTAAATATCTTTCTGAAACCTCAGCATTAACTTGAAAAACATAAAAAACTAAAAAAGTAATTATTAATAAAATACCCAAAAGCCAAAACGCCCGTGAAAACTTAGTTAAATTTAAAGTTAAAGTATTGCTCATGTTTTTGTTGCTGCGCGGAGTTTTGCGCTGCGCGAACGAGGATTAATTTTAATCTCTTGTTGAGAAGGCGTTGTTGGTTTCTTGGTTAAAATATCTAAATTTGAAGTTCTGAAGAAATTTTTAACAATTCTATCTTCTAAAGAATGAAAAGAAATTACTACAATTCTGCCTTCAGGAGCTAAAACATCTATTGCCTGAGATAAAACCTCTTTCAAATTATTCAATTCGTCATTAACAGCAATTCGTAGAGCTTGGAAAATACGAGCTAGGGAATAAATTTTTGCTTTTTTAATAACATCTACTAATTGAAATGTTGTTCTGATTGGTCTCTCTTGGACAATTTTTCTGGCTAATGATCTAGCAAATCGTTCTTCTCCATATTCTTTTAAAATTCTTTCAATCTCTTTTTGAGAATAATTATTTAAAATTTTGCCAGCAGTTAAATCATTATCCAGGCTATATCTCATATCAAGAGGTTCATCTTTTAAAAAAGTGAATCCCCTGCCCGATTCTTCTAAATGCCAACTGGACATGCCGAGGTCAAACAGAATTCCATTAACTGGCCCAAAAGTATATTTTTCAATGATCTTTTTTAAATTAGTATATGAATCATTGACCAAAATTAATCTCTCCGTTTGCGTTAAGCCTGGCTTAACGCAAATATCTTTATCTAATTCTATTCCTAAAAGTTTGCCGTTTGGTTTAGTTTTTTTAAGAATCGCTTTAGCGTGTCCTCCGCCGCCTATAGTGCAATCAATAAAATTTTCATTTGGCTTTGGGTCTAAATATTGTAAAACTTCTTTTTTAAGAACAGCTATATGCATTTCAAATTCCTAAATCTGGTAATTTCTCAGCAACCTTGTCAATATCTTGTTCAGCTTTCTTACGATATACTTCCCATTTTTGAACATCCCAGATTTCCAATTTATTAGAAAGTCCGCAAATAGTTACATTTTTTTTAAAACCAGCATATTTTTTTAAATAATCAGGAATAAGGATGCGGCCTAATTTATCTAAATTAACTTCTACAGCTCCTCCTAAAATAACCCTATTAAACTTTCTACTTTCTGCTCTGCTTGTTGGCAATTTTCTTAATTCTTCTATTACTCCTTTCCATTCTTTTTGAGAATAAACAACTAAACATTTTTCAAAACCTCTAGTAACTATGAGTCCCTTACCAAGCTCTTTTCTAAATTTATATGGGAGAGCTAACCGCTTTTTAGTATCAATTGTATGATTGTATTCGCCTATAAGCATAGTAAGTTATCCCCCGAAAAGGTTAGTTTTCCCCATAGTTTTCCACAATTACCCACCTGCTTTCTTTATACACCTTTTTATAGGGTCTCGTCAACCCATTTTTATCCACCTCTTTTTCACACCCTCACTACCTAATAAATTAGGTGTGAGGGCAAACCCCAAAAGACAAAAACCGAGCAGTTTCATTGCTCGGTCTGTTTTTTTTGTTAAATTATGTGAGCTAAGCTCCTTGAATCAGTTTGAAGGTTTTGGGGTCGAGGGAAACGCGGGTGCCGCGCGTGAGTTCTTTGGAGAGTAAAGCAGAAGCTAAAACGTTTTCTACTTTGTCTTGTATAACCCGGCGCATTTCCCTGGCTCCGAAAACTGGATTATAGCCAAGCTCAACTATTTTTTCTTTTAATGACTGGGTAATTATAAACTCAATGCCTTTTTCTTGAAGATTCTTTTTTAATTTACTCAACATAAGCTGGGCAATATCAAGCAAATTTTCTTTGCTCAAAGGACTAAAAATAATAACAGCATCAAAGCGGTTAATAAGCTCTGGCCTAAAAATTCTATGTTCAAACAAATAATCAAGGAGTTTTTGTTTTACTCCTGACCAATGTGCTTTCTCTTTCAAAGCTTTTAAAATCACTTTATACCCAGCATTACTAGTAGCAATGATTATTGTGTTTTTAAAATTAATCTTTCTGCCAAGGCCATCTGTTAAATGGCCTTCATCTAAAACCTGCAAAAACAAATTCAGAATATTAGGATGAGCTTTTTCAATCTCATCCAAAAGAATTAAAGAAAAAGGATTCTCTCTAACTGGAGTAGTTAGAAGTCCGGTTTGAGTTGAAGAACCAATCAATCTGGGAATATCCTTTATATCCTGAAATTCTGACATATCCATCCTTATCATCAGTTTTTCCGAGCCAAAGTAAAATTGCGCTAATGCCTTAGAGGTTTCGGTCTTGCCAACTCCAGTAGGTCCTAAGAATAAAAACCCACCCATTGGACCTTTTCTAACTGTAACTTCTGACCTGGCTCTTCGCAAAGCAGTTGAAACTTCTTTAACTGCTTCATCTTGATTAATGATTCTTTGATGAATCAAACTCTCTAAATTGAGTAAAACCTCTCTTTCTTTTGCCTCTATCTCCCCTACTGGAATCTGGGTCTTTTCAGTAATAATCTTGGCTATATGTTTTGGTAAGACAATTTTCTCTTTTATTGAGCTTCCAACATAAACTGATACCTCATCCAAAATATCCATAGCTTTTTCAGGAAAATGAAGCGAAGGAAAATAACGGTCGGTCAAAGAAATTATCTCTCTAATAGCAGGGTAAGAAATAAAGATTTTATGTTTTCTCTCAAGAGTAAAAGTTAGATATTCCAAAAGGAATAAGGTTTCCCTTTTGGAAATTCCTGAAACCTCAACTTTTTCAAAAAGAGATAAAATAGAGGGATTTTTCTCAATATATTTGTGCAGTCCTTCATAATTAGTAAGAGCTATGATTTGAAATTGAGGAAAACGCAAATAAGGAGCAACGATTCCGGAAATATCAATTATTCCTGGCCCAGGAGCTTGACCAATATAATTGTGGAGTCCGTCAATCAGTAAAATAATATTGCCTGCTAAAACTACTTCTTGGAAAATCTTAGCTAAAGCAGATTCTACCTCTTCTGAACTCTCCATTTGAGCCAAAAGAGCTGGCATATCTAATTCAACCACTCTTTTGTAATTCACTCCAGGCAAACTTCTGCCAAATAAGCTCTTCTGAGTTAAAGCATAAACCATACTTCTTTTCCCAGTGCCTGGCTCTCCAATTATTAAAACATTGTTAATCTCTCCACGAGCTAAAATTCTCTCTGCTATTTTTATTTCTTCTTTATGGCCAACAAATTCCAAATCCTTCTTTCTGATTGAATTAGTTAAATCTTTGGAATATTTATCTAAAGTTATTGTATAGCCAGCTGTCCATTCTTTAGCCAAAGTTCCTCTTTTTGCCAAATTCTCATATTCCCAGAATCTTTTCCTTTTTTTGATTTTCTCTTCAATATTCTCCAGCCACCAAGTTAAATTCTCAATATCTTCCTTCTTTAGTTTATTCTCAACTAAAATTCGTCTGAAAATTGCCTGGTTTCCAGCAAGAGCAGATAACATATCCCCTATTTCAATTCTGGTATGATTTTTCTTTCGTGCTATTTTCAATGCCTGAAGAATTATATTTCCAAAGCTATCAGAGACCCGGGTCTCTGTCGTTTCTATTGCTTCTTTTAATTGCGTTTTAATATCTTTGAAATTTAAAAGAGCTCTTGAGAAAACAAAATTTAGCTTGGGATTATCTTTTAAAAGAAAATAGAAGAGATGCGTTGAGGTTTTAGATTTATTAACTGCTCTAGCCACTTCAAAACTTAAGAATTCAGCTAAGTTATCTTCTCCTGGCTCAACTTTGGGCTTTTTTAGTTTTAAATTGAAACAGCTCTCTTTAATCCAAGAAGATAAAAATGAAACAAGAAAGATTATTGAAAACCCTAATAAAACCCTGCTGGTTTGCTTAGAGAAATTTTCTGGAACAAACCCATAAAGAAATATTAAGAATGTAAAAACAAACAAAACCAAAAACAGTTTCTTTAAAAATCCAGCATATTTTAACAATCTACCCCATTTCACTGCCTGATATATTTTTGCCTTTTTCAAATCAAACATATTTATTATTCTTCAGCTAATAAACCATGTTTTTTAGCTCCTTCCACATATAGCTTCTTAATCTGGGCTGAACTCAGGGCTTGCTCGTAAATACGGACGTCGTCAAGTTTACCTGTAAACCTAATAGATGAACCACTATACTTACTTCCCAATGTAGATATAACTATTGACTCATTTTCACCTACAGTAGGACTTACTGCGGCTCCATTAAAATACCATGTCATTGTTCCGTTATCAGAAGTTAACACAGCATGCTCCCACTTATCTACGGTCAAAGTACCAGCTTGATAGTGAGTAGTGCCATCATAAAAACTAAGAACTTCGCTAGAACTTATAAAAATAAAACGTGACCACCCTGATTCTGGTCCTAATACTCCTGTCCATTGAGCAACATTTGCTGTAATAAGCCAAAACGCAATTGTATAAGTATCATCATCTGAAAAGCTTATTGTAGATTCAAGACTAACATAATCATCCACTCCATCAAAACTTAAAGCATAACCCCTTCCGCTTGGTGTGTTGTCTGTCCAAGGACTAGCTGGGAAATTGTTTAATGTGCCGTCGTTGTCAAAGCCGCTGGCGTCGCTAGTGGGATTTGCTTGGTCGTTAAAATCCCACACTCCTACTGCATAAGCGCCTAAGGCATGGTGAACATTAGCGCTGAATTGAAGACCTTTGGCTATTCTGGCTTTTTCTCTGGCACTGCCCAAGGCAACAAATATGATACTTGCTATAACACCAATAATGGCTATTACTACCATTAACTCAATTAAAGTGAAGGATTTATGGTTTTTACTCATATCCCTAAATAATATTATTTAAGTACTAATCCCTTCTTCCTTGCTCCTTCTGCGTATAGCTTCTTAATCTGGGCTGAACTCAGGGCTTGCTCGTAGATGCGGACATCGTCGATTGTGCCGTTGAAATATAAAGAAGGAGAAGTACCGCCTCCATCAGCGCCTACAGCGCCAATTCTTAGTATTCCTATCATTACAACACTTGAAGGACCTTGAGTAATTTCAGGAGATGAAGCTCCATCAAGATAAGCTCTAATTGATGTATCATCTCCTGTTACAATAGCAAAATGCCAATTATTATCAGAGATATCTGTTGTACCTATTGTACAACCATTTACACAAATCCTTAATTTACCACCAAAAATCTGTAATTGATGGTGAGCGTTTCCTGTTGAAACTATTTTTTTATCTCCTGTACTACTTGTCTTAAACCATACAGAGACCGAAAAAGAATCTTCTGATAAAACTGAGGAATTTGCCATTTGCACATAGTCATTACCGTCAAAATCCAAAGCATAACCCTTTCCGCTTGGTGTGTTGTCTGTCCAAGGACTAGCTGGGAAATTGTTTAATGTGCCGTCGTTGTCAAAGCCACTGGCGTCTGATGTGGGGTTTGCTTGGTCGTTAAAATCCCATATTCCTACTGCATAAGCACCTAAAGCGTGGTGCACGCTGGCGCTGAATTGAAGCCCTTTAGCTATTCTTGCTTTGTCTCTAGCTGACCTGGTAGCTACTAAAACAATACTTGCTATAATTCCAATAATAGCTATAACTACCATTAACTCAATTAAAGTGAAGGATTTATGGTTTTTACTCATATCCCTAAATAATATTATTTAAGTACTAATCCCTTCTTCCTTGCTCCTTCCACATAAAGCTGCTGGATTTGAGTCAAGCTCAACGCCTGCTCGTAGATGTAAATATCCTCTATGTTCCCGTTGAATAAATAACCCGATCCATCTGCAGATGCTCCAAATCTTGTAGGGGTTGTCAGAGAACTATATGATGATAAAGAGTACTCTT
>JAUWWC010000011.1 GCA_030617105.1 Candidatus Nealsoniibacteriota bacterium | reverse complement strand
GCTTGATTTTAAAGTCCCTTATTTAATAGAAGACAAGGATGGAAATTATTTAATTGACCATTATGGAATAGAAATTTTGGCAGATTCTTTAAAATCTGAACTGGTTGGCATCCCTAGTTTAAATGAAGCGCTTAAAGAAAATGGCTTTATTCAGGATTTTTCTCAAATTTTTACTGACTGGACAATTGCTGTTTTAATTAATGATTGTTCTTTAGGCCCTAAGTATTGTTATTTAAATAACAATTTAAAAGATTTTCGTCTAACTCCAAGCCTTAATTTCCTCCCTTTATTTGGAAAAAGTTCTTTATCTGTAACTGGTGTAACTAAAAATTGGTCTGGAAACTGGCAAAAATTTATTGGGGGTCAAGGGGTTTTGAAGTTAGAATTTGAAAGTTCAGCTGGGCTTGATTTTAAAGTCCCTTATTTAATAGAAGACAAGGATGGAAATTATTTAATTGATTTTTTAATTCTTGATAAAGAACAAAAAGGAGAAATCTCTATTTCTGATTTTGGCACTCAAAATCGGTCTTTAATAATTATCCCTTCTTTGCAGACAAAAATTTCAGGGTTTAATGGCATAGAATTTACTTATCCTTTTACCTTTGTTGTTTCAGCTGCAGAAGAAACATCTGAACAAGAACAGGAACTTATTAAAAAACTCTTAGCTCAAATTGAGTCCTTAAAAACTGAGATTATTAGGATTCAAGCTAAAATTAATGTTATTTTAAATAAAAAGCCATTGCCACAACCAGCATCATCATGCAGTTTTAACGCCAACTTATATTACGGTTTGAGCAGCGAAGATGTTAAATGCCTTCAGAACTTTTTAAAGTCCCAAGGCCCAGAAATTTATCCAGAAGGTCTAGTTACTGGAAACTTTCTTTCTCTTACTAAAGCAGCTGTAATCCGGTTCCAAGAAAAACATGCTCAGGACATTTTAGTTCCATGGGATTTAGTCAGAGGCACTGGTCTTGTTGGTTCAACAACCCGCGCCAAAATCAACGAACTATTGACAAAATAGATTGAATTTGCTAACATTAGATTAGTGGGTGTTTCTTTTTAGAAACCCTATCTGAGTCGGCAAAAGCCCTCGCTTCGCGAGGTCTTTTGCTTTTTTTATACAAATTGCTATAATAGATTTGGGTCGGGAGGCTGACACCCACTAAAGACTTAGTATCGGGGTTTACGCTCCCGGCCCTTTAAAAATGAGATTTCAAAAGAATATTTCTTTAGCAAAACATACTAGTTTTAAGATTGGCGGATCTGCCAGATATTTTTGTATTGCTAAAAGCAAAAAGGATTTAATTGAGGCAATAAAATGGGCAAAACAAAAGAAAATACCATTTTTTGTTTTTGGTGAAGGAAGTAATGTTTTAGCTTTAGATAAGGGTTATGATGGATTAATAATAAAATTTCAAAATTTAAAATTAGAAGATTTAGTAAAATTATCTGCCAAGAAGTCATTAACTGGCTTAGAATGGGCAGCTGGGATTCCAGGCACAATTGGTGGAGCTGTTTATGGAAATGCTCAGGCATTTGATGTAAAAATGTCTGATATAGTGAAAAGCGTAGAAGTTTTAAATGTTAAAACTTTAAAGATTAAAAACTTATTAAAAAACCAATGTCAATTTTCAGCTAAAAAAAGCATTTTCAAAAAAAACAAAAACTTAATAATTCTTTTATTAAATTTAGAGCTAAAAAAGGGCAATAAAAAAGAAATTGAAAGAAAAATTAAAGAAAATTTAAAACACAGGGAAAAGAACCATCCTTTGGAATTTCCCTCAGCTGGTTCTGTTTTTGTTAATCAGCCAGGCAAACCTCCATCAGCTTCTTTAATTGAAAAAGCTGGATTAAAAGGAACAAAAGTAGGGCATGCTCAAGTTTCCAAAAAACACGCTAGCTTTATTATTAATACTGGAAAAGCAAAATCAAAAGATGTTTTGGACTTAATCAAAGTAATCAAAAAGAAAGTAAAATCCAAGTTTGGAATAACTCTGAAAGAAGAAATCCAAATAATAAAATAAAAATTATGTCAATTATTAGGAAAATTTTTGGGGATGCTAATGAGAAGTATCTCAAAAAACTTGAACCAATTGTTCAAAAAATAAATTCTCTTGAACCAGAAATTGAAAAACTTTCTGATGAACAGATAAAAGCAAAGACAAATGAGTTTAAACAGAGATTAAGTAAAAAAGAGAGTTTAGATGATATTCTTCCACAGGCATTTGCTTTGGTTAGAGAGGCTTCAAAAAGAACCCTTAATCAGAGGCATTATGATGTTCAGCTAATTGGAGGAATAGTTTTGCATCAGGGTAAGATTGCTGAAATGAAAACAGGTGAAGGAAAAACATTAGCTGCTACTTTGTCTTTGTATTTAAATGCTCTTGAAGGAAAAGGAGTCCATGTTGTAACAGTTAATGATTACTTAGCTAAGAGAGATACTATTTGGATGGGACAGATATATGATTTGCTTGGTCTTACTGTTGGCTGCATAACACATGATGCGGCTTTTTTATATGATTCTGAATTCAAAGAAAAAGATGAAATTAGAGACGAACTTGGAGGTTTTAAAGTAATTGAGGATTTTCTTCGTCCAGTATCACGCAAAGAGGTCTATTTGGCGGACATAACTTATGGAACAAACAATGAGTTTGGGTTTGATTATTTAAGAGATAATATGGCCTATGATTTAAAAGAACAAAGCCAGAGAGGATTTCATTACGCTATTGTTGACGAGGTAGATTCAATTTTGATTGATGAAGCAAGAACTCCTTTGATTATTTCTTCTCCTGGAGAAGAATCTACTGAAAAATACTATCTATTTGCTAAGTTAGTTTCCAGGTTAAAGAAAGATGAGGACTATACAATTGATGAAAAGGCAAAAGCAGCGCCCCTCACTGAAAGCGGTCAAAATAGAATTGTTGGTTGGCTTGGGTCTGATCCTTGGGCTGAAAATGATATTGCTGCTACCCACCAAATAGAATCCGCCGTAAGAGCCAAAATCTTTTTTATAAGGGACAAAGATTATGTTATTAAAGAGGGACAAGTTATTATTGTTGATGAATTTACTGGCAGGTTGATGCCAGGCAGAAGATGGTCTGGCGGTCTTCATCAGGCAGTTGAAGCAAAAGAAGGAGTAAAAGTTCAGAGAGAATCAAGAACTTTTGCTACTATTACTTTTCAGAACTATTTTAGAATGTATGATAAACTGGCAGGTATGACAGGTACTGCTGCTACCTCGGCTGAAGAGTTTGACAAGGTTTATGGCTTGGAAGTAATAATTGTACCTACTAATAAGCCTTTGATGAGAGATGAATTGCCTGACCGAGTTTATAAAACATTGGATGGGAAATTTGAGGCAGTTGTTAGAGAAATTAAACAAAGACATGAAAAAAGCCAGCCAGTTTTAGTAGGTACTGTTTCTATTGAAAAGAATGAACATTTAGGCAAATTGCTGGAAAGACAAGGCATTCCCCATCAGATTTTAAATGCTAAACATCATGAAAGAGAAGGAGAAATCATTGCTCAAGCAGGTAGGCAAGGCGCAGTAACCATAGCTACAAATATGGCTGGCAGGGGAGTGGATATAATTTTGTCAGGAAACCCACCAAATTTAGAAGAACAGAAAAAGGTTATTGAATCTGGAGGGCTTCATGTTATTGGGACTGAAAGGCATGAGGCAAGAAGGATTGATAATCAGCTGCGTGGGAGGTCAGGCAGGCAAGGTGATCCTGGTTCTTCTCAGTTTTTTGTTTCTTTGGAAGATGATTTAATGAGGATTTTTGGGGGGGATAGGATAAAGGCATTAATGGAGACCATGAAGATTCCTGAGGACCAGCCAATTGAGGCAAAAATGGTTTCCAAAGCAATTGAGTCAGCTCAATCAAAAGTTGAAGGAATGAATTTTGACGCAAGAAATCATATTTTGGAATATGATGACGTAATGAATAAACACAGAGAAGTATTTTATAAAAAAAGAAGAGAAGTGTTGGAAAAATCTCAAGATAGCTTACGTCCTTATATCTTAGAAATAGTAAAAAAGTCAGGTCTTTCAGAAAATGATTATGATAAAAGAGAAAAAGAAATGGGCGAGGAAAATATGCGGAAGATTGAGAAAATTGTTTGCTTGCGAGTTCTTGATACTCTTTGGATAGAGCATTTAGAGAATATGGCGCATTTAAGAGATTCTGTTCAGCTTAGAGCTTATGGTCAGCAAGATCCTCTTGTTGAGTACAAATCAGAAGGTCATAAAATGTTCCGGCGATTATTAGAAACAATTGACTTAAATATTACTAACTTCATTTTTAAAGCTGAATTGAAACAAAGACCACCCGCCTTTGCTCGCCCTTGGCGAGCTCCAGCGGGCAAGAAAGGCCGTCAAAAAGTAGGCAGGAATCAGCCCTGTCCTTGTGGGTCAAATAAAAAATACAAAAAATGCTGTATGCCAAAATACGGATAGTATTGACAAAAATAAAATAATATGCTGAGATAGTAAAAAATAGTCCTTTAAAAACTTCATATAAGGAGATAAGATAATGAGAAACGGAAACTTCGGTGTTTTTAATAGCAGGATTGAATTCGCAAATTTTAGTGGTACGTTTGGTGGCCTTTTTCTTATATTCAGTAGCTCATTTAGACCAAGGTCGCCTATCAGGAATAAAGGAATAAAAGTAGGGAGAAATGCGAGTTGTCCTTGTGGTTCAAACCGAAAGCACAAAAATTGTTGTGGAGGTAAAAAAAGATGAAAGCCTTTTTCAGAAAGATATGGTATTGGAGTCGCGATCCGTTTCTGCTCATGATGTACGTTCGTCTCTTAATAAAGAGAGACTAAAAAAGCCCTTAATGGGCTTTTTTTTGGCATGTGATACAATAAAACAATGTTTTTCTTTCCAATAGGTTGTTTAATTTTTATACTTTTTATTCTATTTTTGCCAATATTGTTTTTATTGGTGTTTTTTCGTATTGTAACGCTTGGGTTTGAAAAACTAGGGTTGTCTCCAGAAGCAACTATTTTAATACTTCTTTTAATGCTTGTTTGTTCCAGTATTAATATCCCTTTGACTAAAAGAAAATTGGTTTATGTTTCAAAGCCGTCTTTTTTTGGTTTGTTTAAAACGCCAAAATTAATAACTTCTGGCATTGCTATTAATTTAGGCGGAGCTATTATTCCAATTATCCTTTGTTTTTATTTTCTTAACAAAGTTCCTTTAGAGCCAGTTTTAATAGCCACTCTTTTAATGGTTTTGATTTCAAAACTTCTTTCCAGACCTGTTCCTGGCAGAGGTATTGCAATTTCAGCTTTTATCCCTCCATTATTTGCTGTTCTTTTCGCCTGGATTTTAGCTCCAGAATTTATGGCCTCCTGCGCTTTTATCTCAGGCGTTTTAGGAACTTTAATTGGGGCTGATATTTTAAATTTGCATAAAGCAAGGAAATTAGGTCCTGGATTGTTTTCAATCGGCGGGGCAGGAGTTTTTGACGGCATATTCTTAGTCGGCATCATCTCCGCTCTTCTCACTTGACATGGCTAGGGATATTTGTTAATCTATAAAATCGTAAAAGAATCAAAACAGCACATTTAAAACTTTTTTGGAAGGAAATGAAAATGAAAAAAAAGATATTGAGAATAGTAGGAGCTATAATAACATTCCTTGTTTGCTTGGGTCTCTGTATTTTTATATTAGCTCCGCTAATTCAGAGTGCTTCATTAATGGATAATTTAGAGAAAACATGGACTAATGCATTAGGAGTCGGAATTACGATGACAGTGGCCATTCTTGTGAGTATGATAGTAACACTTACAGGAGCATTAGTTATGATGATAGTTATATTCTGGTGGTTGAGGCCTTTAATAAAACTTTAATAAAATACTTAGATTAAGGAAGAAACATAAAAAAACCAAAGACCTGAGAGAAAACTTTTGGGTCTTTTTTATTTTGGGAAATGGGTGTGTGGACCTGGCGGGACTTACACCCGCTTCGTCGGGTGCTAACACCGACATGCTATTATATGCACCACAGGCCCAGGCCCACATAATTATTTTAAAGCAAAAAGAGTTCTTTTACAAGAACTCTTTTTGTAGCACCCGACTTTGGTCCGTAGTGTACGAACCATGTCAGCGTCTATTTTCATTATATCAAACCAAAGAGCCCTGTCAAGCCATTGACATCTTTGAAGATATTTGTTAATCTATAAAATCGTAGAATAATTAAAACCGCACATTTAAAACCTTAAAGGGAAGGATAGGAAAATGGAAAAACAAAGAAAGAGAGAATTAGTTAAGCTTTGGACTGTTAGAATATGGTGGGCTTCATTGTTTATCGGTATTGTATTTTTTGCCTGGTGTTTTAGGCCTTATGAGGTGACCAAAGAGATTTGGTTACCAGATAAGTATGAGATAGTCAACCAGAGAGACGGTAAATATGTCACGTTCCCAAAAGTAATTATCAGTGGGACCGCATCTTTTATGCCTCCTGAAAACTTCAAAAAAGAATTCAGCAACAGAGAAAATAAAGTATATATTCAGGCAGACGGAAAAGTGTATTATCGTGTAAAAGAAGGCGAGGAAGTCTTTGTCGCAGAAGTGGATCACGGAGAGCCCTTAAGTCGCAGTAGCCGGAGACAGGTCCAGGTTAAATCAATAATTAGCGATTCAATTATAGGGCTTCATTGTGGATTTGATCTCGGTGCGGCAATGGGAAGCGTGCTTTTATGGGCCATAGTTTCGGGTATAGTTGCTGGAGTAGTTCATCACTCCTTGGTAGAAAAGATACGCAAGAGTCCATAATTTATTCTCTTTGATTCTAGAGACCCAAAGATATTTTGGGTCTTTTTTCTTTTGGGAAAGTGTGTTATGGTAAGAAAATAAAATGAGAAAGAATATTTATTTAATTTTTATTGGGATTATTGTATTAGCGTTTTTGGCTGGGAATTTGAGTTATCCAAAATATATTAATCAGGGAATTGATTTTATTAATACAAGATTTAATATAAAAGTCCCTCATTTTTGGGACATTCCTTTTAAATTGGGTCTTGATTTGCAAGGAGGAACCCATCTTTTATACGAGGCTGACTTATCTAATATTGAAAAACAAGATTATTCTTCTGCTATGCAAGGTCTAAGAGATACTATTGAGAGAAGGGTTAATCTTTTTGGAGTTGCTGAACCAGTAGTCCAGACCCAGGAGGCAGCAGGCCAATATAGATTAGTTGTTGAATTGGCTGGAATAAAAGAACCAAGCGAAGCAATTAAAATGATTGGCCAGACCCCATTTTTAGAGTTTAGGGAACAAAGAGATGAAGCAGAAACTCAGAGAATTCTTGACAAGCGGAAAGAACTTGAAGGAATGAGTTATGAAGAATTACAGCAAGTAGAAAATTGGCAATTAGCTTTTGAGGATCCATATTTTAAACCAACGCCTCTGACTGGAAAATATCTTGACAGAGCTGATTTAGTATTTAATCAACAAACAGGAACACCTTTTATTTCTCTTCAGTTTAATGATGAAGGTTCAGAGATTTTTGAACAACTAACCTCTAATAATGTTGGCAAGATATTAGCAATCTATATTGATGGGATTGCAATTTCTACTCCGGTTGTTCAGGAAGCAATTTCTGGAGGCAGAGCGCAGATTAGTGGAGAATTTAGCGTTGAGGAAGCTAAAGAGTTAGTTAGAAACCTTAATGCTGGTGCTCTTCCTGTGCCTATAACACTGATTTCCCAACAAACAGTTGGACCAACCTTAGGAGCTGTGTCTTTGCAAAAGAGTTTAATAGCAGGGCTTTTTGGCTTTTTAGCTGTTATTATATTCTTAATAATCTTTTATAGATTTCCTGGATTTTTGGCTTCTTTATCTCTAATAATATATATTGCTCTGATTTTAAGCTTGTTTAAATTAATCCCTGTTACATTGACTTTAGCTGGAATAGGAGGATTTGTCTTATCAATTGGAATGGCTGTTGACGCTAATATTTTAATCTTTTCTCGTATGAGAGAAGAATTAAAACAAGAGAAAAGCTTTAGCATTGCCATAGAAGAGGGTTTTAGAAGAAGCTGGCCTTCAATTAGAGATGGGAATTTAACTACTTTGATTGTTGCTTTGATTCTGTTTGGTTTGGGAACAAGCTTTATTAAAGGCTTTGCTTTAACTTTAAGCATTGGAATTTTAGTCAGCATGTTTTCTGCAATATTTATTACTAGAACTCTTCTTAGATTGTTTGTAGGTACAAGATTTGAGAGATGGGCGTGGATGTGGAGATAATATGATTAATTTCACTAAGCATAGAAGAATATATTTCGTTTTTTCTGGGATTTTAATTATAGCCAGTATTTTTGCCTTGCTTGTTTTTGGTTTGAAGCCAGGGATTGATTTTACTGGTGGGAGTATTTTGGAAATAGAATACAAAGAAATAAGGCCCTCAAATCAGGAAATCTTGGAGAAATTAAATGAATTTGATTTGGGAACTGTTTATGTTCAGCCAACTGGAGAAAGGGGAGTTATTTTGAGGATGAAAGATATTGATGAAGAAATGCATCAGCAAATTTTAACTATGCTTACACAAGAAACAATATTTGATGAAGAAACAGGAGCTTTGAGTATAAATACAGGATTGGCTGAAGAAATAAGATTTGAATCAATAGGCCCGACTATTGGCAAGGAACTAAAAGACAAAACTAAGATTGTCATAGCTGTAGCTTTGTTATCAATGATTATATACATTGCCTTAGCTTTTAGAAGAGTTCAGAGACCTTTGCGTTCTTGGCAGTATGGCATAGCTAGCGTGCTTGCTCTTTTTCATGATATTCTAATTCCATTAGGGATCTTCGCGGTTTTAGGAAAATTCTATGGAATAGAAATTTCTATTCCAGTCATCACTGCTCTTCTTGCTGTTTTAGGATATTCAATTAACAATACAGTAGTTGTGTTTGACAGGATAAGAGAAAATCTTTTAACAAGAGGAGAGGACTTTGAACAAACTGTTGATATGAGCTTGAATCAAACCTTGAGCAGGCAGATTAATACTTCTTTAACCACTTTATTTGTAGCTGGAGCTATTTTCTTTTTAGGCGGGGAAACTCTGAAATACTTTGCCTTAGCTCTAATTTTAGGAATTTGCGCTGGCACATATTCTTCAATTTTCCTGGCCGGTCCAATCCTCGTTGCTTGGCACAGATTCCGCCACCGAAGGGGGTAGATTTATTATCGGGCTTGACAAATCTGGGGGACGGGTGTATAATGTAAGTAGTGAAAATGAACTAAATTTCTTTAACAATTTGGTAATAACAGATAATAACAGAAAGGAAGGTATATTATGACCTTTGCAGAAAAAATCGGGAATAAGATTGAAGGGCTTAAGAAAGAGAAGAAAATGCGCTGGGATAAAGTGACCTCCAATCATATGGACTACATGAGGGCATTGAAACTTAATCATGCAGACCTTAAGGAAATAGAAGATTCACAAGGGCACCCAGGCATGTATCCCTCACTTGAGGATTGGGCAGCAAATGGATTTTTGAAAGTTGATATTAATAGTGAGCGATTCGTGCTTTTTATAAAGAATGTTTGCGCCCTTAACTATGGAGCCAAATGGGAGTATCGTCTAATGGCTGTCTGTGAAAGCAACGCTTCTCTCAACGAAGAAATCGGTCACGGGACAGCACTCATCAGCGCTGTGCCGGACGAGTGGCATCAAAAGATTATCAAGTGCTTGAAAGAAAAGAAATAGGTTCAAGAAGAGCCGTCAAAGGGGCGTAGGAGAAAGAACTTCTGTGCCCCTGTTTTTTTTATTTTTCTTTATCCCCATGAAAACCCTTGACATTGTTTTTTAAAAATGTTTAAATAGAGGAATAAGTAATTAACTACATAAAATTATGAAATACGAGTATCAAAAAGTTTGCGCAGATTGTATTAAAGGTTTGCCTCAAAGAACAACTGATGTTATTAAGAGGCGTTTTGGTTTGTCAGGGCAAAGAGAAACTCTGGAAACTATTGGCCAAAGTTATGGCATTACCAGAGAAAGAGTTCGTCAGATTGAAGCAGAAGGATTTTCCAAAATTAAGCCAAGAATTAAGGAAAATCAAAAACTGTTTAAATACTTTGAAAATGTTCTTGCTTCTTTTGGTGGCTTGAAAAGAGAAGATGATTTACTTGAAGTTTTAGCAGGAGACAAGTATCAAAACCATGTTTCCTTTTTGTTATCCAATGGAGATGGTTTTAACAGATTTCCAGAAGACAATGATTTTTATTCTTTCTGGACAATTAAAAAAGAGCCAGTAAAACAAGCCAAGAAAGTAGTTAAATCAACTATTAATAGATTTAAAAAAGAAAAGAGAACTCTTTCTTTGAAAGAGCTTTTGAAGAATCAGAAGTTAAATAAAGATGTTTTTGTTTCATATATTGGTATTTCAAAAGAAATTCAAAAAAACCCTGAAGAGAAGTTTGGTTTAAGAGGTTGGTTAGAGATTAATCCTCGTGGAGTAAAAGACAGAGCTTATTTGGTTTTCAAAAGACAAGAAAAACCTTTGCATTTTGCTGACGTAGCCATTCTTATAGATAAACTGCCTTTTCCTTGTCAAGCCAAGACTCACATAGCTACTGTTCACAATGAATTAATCAAAGATGAGAGGTTTGTTTTGGTTGGTAGAGGACTTTATGCTTTAAAAGAATGGGGATATGAACCAGGAGTAGTTAAAGATATAATTGTTAAGACATTAAAAGATTCAAGCAAGCCTTTATCAAAAAAGGAGATTTTAAACAAAGTTTCAAAGCAACGTTTTGTAAAGGAGAACACTATTGCTTTGAATTTGCAGGACAGAGATTACTTTGAAAGAGATTCTCAAGGTAGATATACAATAAAACAAGCGTAAATTTAATGTTAGATTCATTAAAAACCTTGATACCCATACTTTCTAAAGCTTGGGAAATTGTTGAAGTTTGGTGGTGGCTGCCATTGCCTCTTATTTTATGGTGGCCTCTTTTATTTCTTTGGAAATGGTGGAGAACAGATAAGTTTTTAAAAAAGACAAAGTTTGTCTTGCTTGAGATTAAAATACCAAAAGAGGTTTTAAAGCCAATCAGAGCTATGGAAGTAGTTGCTGAGCATTTATGGCAGATTCTTTACGATCCTGCTGATTGGTGGGAAAAATGGGTTGAAGGGAAAATATTACTTTCTTATTCGTTTGAAATTGCCTCAATTGGAGGAGAGCCTCATTTTTTCGTCAGGATTCCTGAAAAAAGTCAGGACTCAGTTGAATCAGCTATTTATTCTCAGTATTCTGAAGCTGAAATTTCAAAAGCTGATGATTATGCAAAACGTGTACCCCAAGATATTCCAAATAAGGACTGGGAGTTTTTTGCTTCAGACTATGTACTTTTGAAGCCCAATGCTTATCCAATTAGAACTCATATTAAATTTGAAACAGAAAGAGAGCCATTGGAGGAGAAAAGAATTGATCCCTTAGCCGCTCTTTTAGAAGCAATGGCAAAGATAAAGCCAGGAGAACAGCTCTGGATTCAAATTGTGGCTGGACCTGTTACTGATAAAGAACTTGCCTGGGTAACTGAAGGAGAAAAGATAAGGGATGAGCTTGCCAGAAGAACAGAAGGAAAGCCAGTAAAAAAACCTTTGATTATGGAGGCAGCTGATGTTTTAGTTACAGGAGAACCGCCAGGAGGCATGAAAAAAGAAAAAGAACTTATTCCTCCTGAAATGAAGCTTACTCCTGGAGAAAGAGAAATAATTACCGGGGTAGAGCAAAAAATGGCAAAACGCGGGTATAAGACGAGTATTAGGTTTATTTATCTTGGCAAAAGAGACGTTTTCTTTAAACCAAAGCTTCGGCTTCCTCTTGCGTTTTTTTCTGCCTTTTTCACTCAAAACCTCAATGCTTTGGTGCCTTGGGGAAAGACCTTAACCAAAATTCATAAATCCTGGTTTTTGCCTCTAAACCTTATTCTTAATCGAAGACTATATTTAAGGAAAAGGTCTATATTCAGGAAATATGTGTTAAGATTTCCTCCTTTGTTTCCTAGACAGGGTCGCTGGCCTTCAAGCTTTATTTTAAATACTGAAGAATTGGCTAGCATATATCACTTTCCTGGCAGAAGAGTTGCTCCAGCTCCATTTGTTGAGCGGATTGAAGCTAAAAAAGGCGAAGCTCCTCCAGGTTTGCCCAGTGAATAAATATTAAGTTTCTTTAACATGAGCGATATTAACTTTTTTGCTGAAACAACTTATCGGAATATCCGAAAGAAGTTTGGTATAAGACTTGATGATAGACGCAGGCATTTTTATGTTGTTGGTAAAACAGGAATGGGTAAAACAGCTATGCTTCAGAATATGGCTGTTCAGGATATTCAGCAGGGCAAGGGAGTGGGTTTTGTTGATCCTCATGGAGAAGCAGCTGAAGAGTTGTTGGATTTTATTCCTTCAAATCGGATTAATGATGTTATTTATGTTAATCCTGCTGATTTGGACTTTCCAATTGCTTTTAATGTGATGGAGAAAGTTGGGCTTGAGCATCGGCATTTGATAGCTGGCGGCTTAATGGGCGTGTTTAAGAAAATCTGGCCTGATGTTTGGTCAGCCAGAATGGAATATATCTTAAATAATTCTATTTTAGCCCTTTTGGAATACCCTGGCTCAACTTTGCTCGGAATTAATAGAATGATGTCTGATATTGACTTTCGCAGGAAAGTAGTGGGAAAGATTACAGACCCAGTGATTAAATCGTTTTGGGTTAATGAATTTGCTCGTTACACCCAAAGATATGAAGTTGAAGCAACAGCTGCTATCCAGAACAAAGTTGGTCAATTCATTTCTGCTCCTTTAATCCGTAATATTATTGGACAGGTTCAATCCAATATTGATATGAGGGAAGTAATGGATAAAGGCAAGATTTTAATTTTGAACTTATCAAAAGGAAGAATGGGAGAAGATAACTCAATGCTTATGGGGGCTCTTTTAATTACTAAACTACAGCTGGCTGCTATGTCTCGTGTGGAAATCCCTGAACAGGAAAGAAAGGATTTCTTTTTATATGTAGATGAGTTTCAAAACTTTGCCACAGAATCCTTTGTTAATATTTTGTCTGAAGCAAGGAAATACCGCTTAGCTTTAATTTTAGCTCATCAGTATATTGCCCAGATGGATGAGACAGTTAGGGACGCTGTTTTCGGCAACGTTGGTACTTTGCTTTGTTTTCGGGTTGGCGCAGAGGATGCTGAATTTTTGGAAAAAGAATTCATCCCAGAATTTACTGCCCAGGACATTGTTAATTTAGCAAAGTATAATGTTTATTTGAAGTTAATGATTGATGGAGTGGCTGGCAGGCCTTTTTCAGCTGAAACTCTGGCTCCTTTTCCAAGGCCTAAAGTTTCCAACAAAGAGAAAATTATCAAGGTTTCTCGGGAAAAATACGGAACTCCTCGTAAAGAGGTTGAAGAAAAGATTACTAAATGGTCTGGGTTTTTAGAAACTTCTGCTGGTCCTGGTCAATCAACAGAAGCGCCTGTTCTTTATGATGCCGTTTGTTCTTCCTGTGGCAAGCCAACCAAAGTTGTTTTCCCTCCAGATGGCAAAAGACCAGTTTATTGCAAGTCCTGCTTGAAGAAAATTAGAGGTGGAGGAGAAGGAGGGGAAGAAAGAGTTCAAGCTGTTTCTTTAGAAAAAGCAGTTAGAGAAGAACCAGTTTCTTTTTCCAGAAAAAGAAAGAGAAAGCCAGTTAACCTGCCAGAGCTAAGAAAAACCTTAGAAGAAACCCTTGAAAAAAAAGATAATGAAAACCCTTAAAGAGCTTGATGTTAAAAATAAGAGAATGTTGGTAAGATGCGATTTTAATGTTCCTTTAGATGAAAAAGGAGAGATAGAGGACGATTTTCGGATTATTAAAACTCTTCCCACTATTGAGTATTTGATAAAGAAAGGAGCTAAGCTAATTTTGATGAGCCATCGGAGCGATGATAAGAACTTGGCTGTAGTTAGGGAACGATTGGAAAAGTATTTGAAAGGGAAAAAGTTTACTCTTCTGGAGAATTTACGGCTTGATAAACGAGAAGAGGAAAATGATCAAGGATTTGCTAAAGAACTAGCTAATCTCGGCGATATATATATCAATGATGCTTTTGGGGTCTGTCACAGAAAGCATGCTTCAATTGTTGGAGTACCTAAATATCTGCCTTCTGGAGCGGGTTTTTTATTAGAAAAGGAAGTCAAAGTGCTTTCTAAAGTTTTAGAGAATCCTGAACGCCCTTTAGTAGTAATAATTGGAGGAACCAAGGTTGAAACTAAGACAAAAGTAATTAAACACTTTTTAGAAAAAGCTGATAATGTGCTTGTTGGAGGAATGATAGCTCAAAGTGTTAATTTTATTTCTTCTAAACTCTGTCTTCCTATTGATCATAAGGCTAATTTTGATATAGGATCAAATACAATTAAGATGTTTTCTAAGATAATTAAAACAGCAAAAATGATTGTTTGGGCAGGTCCTTTAGGAAAGTTTGAAGACCCTTTATATGAAAAAGGAACAAAAAAGATTGCTAAAGAGATTTGTAAGAATAATAAAGCATTTAAAATTGTTGGAGGCGGAGATACTATTTTTGCTCTAACTAAGTGGGGATTGCGAGATAAGTTTGACCATGTTTCTACTGGTGGAGGAGCAATGCTGGAATTTCTTTCTGGCGAGAAACTCCCTGGCTTAAAAGCTTTAGAATAAATGGCAACAGAGATTAAAAACCTAAAAAAGACAGGGCACAGGATTTTAAAAGCAATAAAGAATAAAGAGAAGATAATTATTTACGGTGATGCTGATTTAGACGGAGTAACTTCAGTAATTATCTTAGAAGAATGTATTAAGAATTTAGGAGGCAAGATTGCTGCAATTTATTTTCCTGACCGGGAAAAAGAAGGTTATGGAATAACTGATAAAGGTTTAGATTATTTAAAAAAACATGCTCCTGCCTTATTAATAGTTTTGGATTGCGGCATTGGAAATTTCAAAGAGGTAAAATCAGCAAAAAAACTGGGATTTGAAGTAATAATTATTGAGCATCATGAGGTATTGGACAAACTTCCTAAGGCAGATATTATTGTTGACCCAAAGCAAAAAGGAGACAAATATGGTTTTAAGCAGTTTGCTACAGTTGGAATTGTCTTTAGATTAGCCAAGCTTCTTTTAAAAGAACAGATGTCAGAAAGTTTGAGAAAAAACTTTCTAGAATTAACAGCTATGGCCACTATTGCGGATATGATGCCGAGAACTGATGAAAACGAGGAAATGATTACTCAAGGCTTAAGTTCTCTAAGAACAAGCTGGAGACCAGGGATTCAGGCATTGTTTCAATTAGAACCGTTTAAATCCTTGACTCTGATTCAGCAGGTTTATAAAGTTAATTCTCTTTTAAATATTCGCAACATTGAAAATGGAATACCAGCTGCTTTTCGTCTTTTAACTACTTCTGACAGAAAAAAGGCAGCAGAAATAGTTGAAAAATTACTAGAAAAGAGTATTGAGAAGAAAAAAAAGATAAAAGAGATAATACAAGAAATTGAAGATAGAATTTCTAAGAATAAAAATAATATTGTTTTTGAAGGAAATTCTGGCTGGGAATTGATTTTATTAGGAGTTGTAGCAGCTATACTTTCTCAGAAATACCAAAAGCCTGTATTTTTATACAGAAAAGACAAAGATGATAGCCAGGGAAGTATTAGAGCGCCAGCTGGATTTCATACTGTAGAAGCAATGAAGAAATGCTCTAAAAATCTCATAACTTATGGTGGACATCCTCAGGCATCTGGGTTTAAAATAAAGAATGAAAACCTGGAAGAATTCAAAGAATGTTTAATAGATTACTTTGAATTGCGTTAAGCCAGGCTTAACGCAACAATTTTATATGAAAAAAATAATTATTTATACAGATGGTGGTTCTAGAGGTAATCCAGGACCAGCTGGAATTGGGGTGGTTTTTTGTAATGAGAAGGGTCAGAGCATAAAAGAATATTCTGAATACATAGGAGATAAACTAACTAATAATGAAGTTGAATACAGGGCAGTTATTTTTGCTTTGAAGAAATTCAAAGCAGTATTCGGTAAAAAATTAGCCAAAAACTCTGAAGTAGAAATCAGGTCTGATTCTGAACTTTTAGTAAAACAGCTTAATGCCCAGTATAAGATACTAAATGAGAATATTCAGCCATTGTTTTTAGAAATCTGGAATCTAAAATTTGATTTTAAAAAACTGAAATTCAAACGAATCTCTCGCGAAAAGAATAAACAAGCAGATAAGTTAGCAAACGAAGCATTAGACGCCAAGTCCAAAACCCAATCCTTAATTTAATTGCGTTAAGCCTGGCTTAACGCAAACCAAATTAGTTATTCTAAGTAGCAAAAAAGCCCTATCTAAGTCATGAAGGGCTTTTTTGGTGTCTTAGCAAGATAGTAAGCCGAATTCTGTTTTATGTGATCATCTATCTATGCGAACTACTTTTTCCAAAAAATTGAGTCAAATTCCCGATTTTTTGGTTTGTTCTTGCACCCAGCAAGGATTTTGCCGTTTCACCCTTTGCCTAAGGCAAAGATTCGTCACTGTTCGCACCTCTATCCCGCTAAGCGGGACGGTAGTCTTATTAGGAACTACTACTTTTAAAATGGGTGTTCGGACTTTCCTCCCCACCTACGCTAAAGCTTCGGCGGGGCGATCACTCATCTTACTAAGACACTTATATTTTACCAAACCCAAGCCCCTTTGTCAAGCTTTTTATATAAAAAAAGGCCCTATTGGATAAAAACTAATAGGGCTTTTTGTAAATTGGGTTTATTGAAAAAAAACATCTTGAGGGTGTACATTAAAGTCTAAAGGCAACTCTTCTATTATTAGATGGGTTTTTTCTTTCAATACCTCCTCTATTTTCTTTTGGTCTTCGAGACTTAGCGTTGACAGAACATAGTATATTGTTGTTCCATTTTCATCTCTTGGTTTTAACGCTAGAAAATCTCCTGGTTTGGTAATTATAGCTTCTTTCATTTCAGCCCACTTTAGTTCTGTTGTTTTAAGAGGAGTTATGATTTTAACACCTTCTTTACTTAGAATCGTTACTGAACAGCAATTGAGGTTCTTTAGAAGCAACCCAGTAGAGGTAAGAACTGCCAAGCAGGCAAGAGTCATGATAAGAGGGGTAAGTTGAAGTTTAAATAAGTAGTTGATACATATAAGTAAGCCAGTTAGAATAAATGGCCAGTAAAAAGAAAACCACCAGTCCAAAAAACTTCTTTTCTTAGGTCTAAATTCCATTTTCTTCCCTTTCAATAGAGTTTCTATTAATGTGATTTTAAAGAACGATTGATATTTAATAATAAACTATTTAATTAAATTTTTCAAGTTGAAAAATCAAGGGAAAAGTAGTAAAATTAAACTATGCAATACAGCAGGCATCCAATAAAAACGCACTTTATTACTGTTTCTGATAATTTAAATAGCATTATTTCTAAATATGTTCTGCTTATTGCTGAAAAGAATGATATTATTATTTTATGCGAGAAGATTGTTTCAATTATTCAAAATAGGGTAGTATATAAAAGAGATATTAAGCTTGGTTTTTGGGCAAAGTTTCTTTCAAAGTTTGCTAAGAAGACTCCTTATGGTTTTTCAGTGGGTAATCCTTTGAAAATGCAGGTAGCTATTAATTTAGCAGGTCTGCCAAGAATATTGCTTGCTTGTTTTTGCAGCAGTATTGCAAAAATCTTTGGGGTTTCTGGAACTTTTTATAGAGTGGCTGGTCATCAAATTAGCCAGATAGACGGTTTTTACGGAAAGGCATTTCCTCAATATGCTGAAATGGGAATATTAGGTTCTAAAGATTCAGACAGGGTTTGCGAAGGATTAAGAAATAAGTTTGGTTTTTCTTTTGTAATAGCAGATGTTAATGATTTAGGCAGAAACATTATAGGAAGAAGTAATGATTTAAAAGAAAAAGATAGATTGATATTAGAAGCATTAAAAGATAATCCAGCTGGGCAATCTAATCAGCAAACTCCAATAATAATCATTAGAAAAAATAAATGACTCAAGCAACGCTTTGTTTATTAATTAGAAAGAATCAAGATGAAAAAGAGCTTCTTTTGGCAATGAAAAAGAGAGGATTTGGAAAAGGGAAGTGGAATGGAGTTGGAGGGAAAGAAAATTCAGAAAAAGGAGATATTAATATAGTTGGGACAGCTATAAGAGAAACAGAAGAGGAAATTGGAGTGAAAATTAAAAAAATGGAAAAAGTTGCTGTTTTAACCTTTCATTTTCCATATAAAAAAGATTGGGATCAAGATGTTCATGTATTTTTGGTTAGAGATTGGCAGGGCGAGCCAGTTGAATCTGGAGAGATGTTGCCAAAATGGTTTAAAATAAATGATATTCCTTATAATGAAATGTGGGATGATGATAGATATTGGCTTCCCAAAGTTTTACAAGGAAACAAGTTAAAAGCCAAATTTACTTTTTGTCCAGGAGAAAGAGTTATTAACGAAGATATTAAAATTATTTAAATGTACAATCACATTTTTAATTCTAAAAGTAAGACAATTACTTCTGCGGCTGGGATTTTGGCAGCAGCAGCTTTGATTAGTGGTTTGCTTGGTCTTTTTAGAGATCGGCTTTTAGCTGGAAGTTTTGGAGCTGGGGATGAACTTGATATTTATTACGCTGCTTTTAGAATCCCTGACTTTATATCCTTTGTCCTTATTATGGGGGCTATTTCAGCTGCTATAATTCCTATTTTCAGCGAGTATTTGGTTCGTTCCCATGAACAAGCATGGAGGTTCTTTTCTAATCTTGTAAACCTTTTCTTTATTTCTTTAATAATAATATCTGCTGTTTTGATTATTTTTGTTCCCCAGATTCTTTCTGTAATTGTTCCTGGGTTTGTTGGAGATAAAAAAGAGGCAGCTGTTTTGCTGACTCGGATTATGTTTTTAAGCCCGATTCTTCTTGGCATAAGCAATATTATTTCTGGTATTCTGCGCGTGTTTAGAAGATTTCTTGTTACTTCTTTAGCTCCTATTATGTATAATCTTGGAATTATCTTCGGTATTATGTTTTTTGTTCCTTTAATGGGATTAAAAGGGCTTGC
>JAUWWC010000015.1 GCA_030617105.1 Candidatus Nealsoniibacteriota bacterium | reverse complement strand
TTGAACCCAGTGTTCTTTCTTCATGCTTTGTCCCGTGACTGGCTGGCCTGCCGTGAAATCCCCATCTTTTAACTGCGCCAGCAAATCCCTTGCCTTTGGAGATCCCTGAAATTTTCACTTTATCACCTTGTTTAAAAATAGACACATCAATCTTATCCTTAAGCTTATATTTTGAGACATCATTTTTGAACTCTTTAAGATATCGATAGGGTCTATCTTTCTGGGGCTTTTTAATTTTTTTATCTTTTAATTTTTCAAATCCAATTTGAACTGATTCTTTTTTTATTTGGGTGATATAACAAGGGCCAGCTTTAATCAAAGTCACTGGAATCACATTTCCTTTTTCATCAAAAATCTGAGACATTTCTATTTTTTTACCAAGAATAAATTTCATAAAAATACGAACCTACAAATAATTCGTAGATTCGTATATTATTCGTAGATTTATATAATATATTTTTACATTTTGATTTCAATATCCACGCCCGCTGGCAAAGTTAAACTCATTAAAGCATCAATAACGTTGGGGTTGGGATTCAAAATATCAATTAGGCGCTTATGAATTCTCATCTCAAACTGCTCGCGGCTGTCTTTGTGAATAAAAGAAGACCGATTCACAGTATATTTGTGAGTTTCGGTTGGTAAAGGAACAGGCCCTGAAACCTCAGCCCCATGTCTTAAAGCTGTCTCCACAATCTGCCGAGTGCTATTATCAATCACTTTGTAATCATAGGCCTTTAGCTTTATCCTAAGCTTCTGCTTCATCTCTGGTTCAGCTTCTTTCTTTTTTTTCTTTGCTGGCATCTTAAAGGAACTCTTTAAACGATGCGGGCTTCGTTCTGAAACCCACATAACGTTAACGACTATTTAATTATTTTTGTTACTACTCCAGCCCCTACTGTCTTACCTCCTTCTCTAATAGCAAATCTTTGCTTCTCTTCAAGGGCAATCGGAACAATCAATTTAACTTTCAAAGTAACAGTATCGCCAGGCATAACCATCTCTGTTCCTTCAGGCAATTCTACATCTCCAGTAACATCAGTGGTTCTAATATAGAACTGAGGCTTGTATCCCTTAAAGAAAGGGGTATGACGACCACCTTCCTCTTTAGTTAGGATATATATTTCTCCTTCAAATTCAGTATGAGGAGTAACTGTTCCTGGTTTTGCTAACACTTGTCCCCTTTCAACTTCCTCTTTCTTAAGACCTCTAAGCAAAACACCAACATTATCTCCAGCTCTTCCTTCATCAAGAATCTTATTAAACATCTCAATGCTTACTGCTACTGTTTTTGTAGTTGGTTTTACTCCAACCAATTCTACTTCTTCGTTTGCTTTAACTATTCCTCTTTCAACTCTTCCAGTAGCAACAGTGCCTCGTCCTTCAATAGAGAAAACATCCTCAATAGCCATTAAGAATGGCTTATCAGTATCTCTTACTGGTTCAGGAATATACTCATCCAAGGCCTTAACTAAGTCCAAAATTGGCTTAGCTGCCTCATCATCTGCTGAACTAGCTTCCAAAGCCTTTAAAGCAGACCCCCTAATTATTGGAGTCTCATCTCCAGGAAATTCATATTTCTTTAAAAGTTCCCGAATCTCTGACTCAACTAAATCAATAATCTCTGGATCATCTACTTGGTCTGTCTTGTTTAAAAACACAACTATTGAAGGTATGCCAACCTGACGAGCAAGCAAAATATGCTCTCTGGTTTGAGGCATTGGCCCATCAGGGGCTGAAACAACTAAAACTGCTCCATCCATCTGGGCTGCTCCAGTAATCATATTTTTAATATAATCAGCGTGGCCAGGACAATCAATATGAGCATAGTGCCTGTTCTCTGTTTCATACTCAAGGTGAGAAACAGAGATTGTCAGACCTCTGGCTTTTTCTTCTGGAGCTGCGTCAATTTGCTCAACTGTTTTTTCTTGAGCTTTTAAGCCTTTCAAGCCTAAAACCTTTAGAATTGCAGCAGCTAAAGTGGTTTTACCATGGTCAACGTGACCAATGGTTCCAACGTTAATGTGGGGTTTTACCCTTTCGAATTTTTCTTTTTCCGCCATGAATCAATTTAACAAATTAACAATTAAACAATTTAACATGTTAAATTACTTTTTGTTAAATTGTTAAGTTATTAAAATGTTAGTATGAAATAGTTATATTATTATCTTAATAAAATTAAAACAATTTGTCAATACATTTCTCCTTGACAAGGTTTCTTGACTTGCTATAATTATAGTAACACGGTATGTTCGTATATACTACGGGCTTAATCGGGTACCAATAAAAGAGATCTTTAAAAACCTTGACTTTCATAATTTAATTTGTTATTATTGTGTTAGTATCTTTAAAATATAAATTGCTTAAATTGAAAGGAAATATTAAATGAGTATAAATCAGAAAAACCTTTTTATTAAATGGCGTGGCTGGATTATAACCTCGGTGGTTTTAGGGGGTTCTCTTGGCCTTAGTCTTCCTATTTTTCACATAATGATTCCCAAGATGACTATGATAGTATGGGTTACCAGCGTGAGTATACTTTCCGTGGGATTTGTTTTAGCTGTCTGGAATATAGTTCTTGAGCGTTCTCAGGAAAACCGAGACGATAATTTAGTTCAAGGGTAAAATAAAATGGGATCAGCTCTATTTTTCGCCAAAGCACCTTCGGGTGCTTTTTTTATTTCCGTCGAGGACAGGCCTCAAGGAATTTACCTTCTTTTCCCTTCAATTATTTCCTGGGCAATATTGGCTGGCACTTCATCATAATGGTCAAATTCCATTGTAAAGGTTCCTCTGCCTTCAGTTAAAGACCTTAAAGCAGTAGCATAACCAAACATTTCAGCCAAAGGTATTTTAGCATCAACAACTTTTAGATTTAGTCGGTCCTTGGTTTCCTCAATTCTCCCACGTCTTGCTGATAAGTCCCCTATTGCATCTCCAAAGAATTCTGAAGGCACAATAACTTCTAACTTCATAACTGGCTCCAGTAAAACCGGGTTTGCTCTTTTAGCTGCTGCCTGAAAAGCCATAGACGCAGCAATCTTAAAAGCGTTTTCTGAAGAATCTACTTCGTGAAAAGAACCATCGTATAATGTTACTTCTAAGTCAACTACTGGGTAGCCAGCTAAAATGCCTTTATCCAATGCTTCTTTAACTCCTTTTTCTACTGCTGGAATAAATTCTTGGGGAATAATACCACCCTTAATCTTATTTATAAACTCAAACTTCTCTCCCCGCTTCTTTGGTTTAAGACGTAACCAAACATGCCCATACTGGCCTCTGCCACCTGACTGCCTGATATATTTGCCTTCTGCTTCTGCTTTTTGCTTAATTGTCTCTTTGTAAGCAACCTGTGGCCTGCCAACTGCTCCTTCAACTTTGAATTCTCGCTTCATTCGCTCAACAAGAATCTCCAGATGAAGCTCACCCATTCCAGAAATAATGGTCTCTCCAGTTTCCAAATCACTCTTCATCTTAAAAGTTGGGTCTTCTTCAGCTAATCTTTTTAGAGCCAAGCTCATCTTCTCTTGATCTGCTTTTGTTTTTGGCTCAATGCGAATAGAAATAACCGGGTCAGGGAAACTAATCTTTTCCAAAACAATAGGTGCTGCCTCATCGCAAAGAGTATGACCAGTTCCAGTATTTTTAAGACCAACTGTAGCTGCAATATCTCCAGCAAAAACTTCTTTAACTTCTTCTCTTTCAGCAGCATGCATCCTTAGAATTCTACCAATTCTTTCTTTCTCACCACTTGTTGAGTTATATAAATAAGAGCCTGCTGTTAAGGAACCCGAATAGACCCGGAAATAAGTGAGAGTGCCAACATAAGGATCAGCTGCTATTTTAAAAGCCAAAGCGCTAAACTTTTCTGAATCATCTGGCTTTCTCTCTATTTCTTGGTCTTTCTTAGGGTCAATACCTTTAACAGGAGGCATATCTTTTGGACTAGGAAAATAAAAACAAACAGCATCAAGCAATTGCTGAATTCCTTTATTCTTTAAAGCGCTTCCGCAAAAAACAGGAACCAATTTGTATTCCAAGACAGCTTTCCGTAAAACCTTTCTAAGATCTGAAACTGGAATGTCTTTACCAGCTAAATATTTTTCTAAAAGCTTCTCGTCTTCAGCAGCAATCTTTTCATTCATTTTGTCTCGCCATTTCTTTGCTTCTGCTAACAATTTCTCTGGAATTTCCTCCTCTTTGACTATCTGGCCAAAATCACCTTCAAATTTTAATGCCTTCATTTCTAAAAGGTCAATTATTCCTTCATGCTTGTCTTCTTCTCCAACTGGAATTTGCAAAGTTACTGCATTTGGTGTTAGTTTTTCTAAAATTGAATCTAAGCTCTTTTTGAAATCAGCACCAGTTCTATCTAATTTATTAATAAAGCAGATTCTAGGTACTTTGAATTTATCTGCCTGACGCCACACAGTTTCTGATTGTGGCTCTACTCCAGCTACCCCATCAAAAACAACTATTGCTCCATCTAAAACCCTTAATGACCTTTGAACTTCAGCAGTAAAGTCAATATGGCCTGGAGTATCAATAATATTTATCCTGTATTCATTTTCTTTTTTTCTCTCCTGGCCTCCTGGCACCCAGAAGCAAGTGGTAGCAGCCGAAGTAATAGTAATCCCTCTTTCTCTTTCCTGCTCCATCCAATCCATAATTGCCTGACCATCATGAACCTCTCCAATCTTATGGGAAATTCCAGTATAAAAAAGCACCCGTTCAGTAACAGTTGTTTTCCCTGCATCAATATGAGCAATAATTCCTATATCTCTTGTTCTTTCAATTGGATACTCTCTTGGCATAATATTTTAATTTTCAATTTCTAATTTTTAATTTTTAATAAATTTTTAATGATTTAATTTTCAAACTATTGACATTAATAATTTAATTTGCTATCTTTATCTTAGTATATTGAAAAATAAATAAATCACTCTTTTTGAAAGGAGAAACAAGATGTTTACGAGTATTATCGGATTTTCAAGTGGTAGAGTTTTAGCTGAAGTACCTATCAGTTTCAGTTTGGCGATTTACCTTCTTGTTTGTATGATTTTAATCACAATAGGGATTCTTAGTAGTTGCTATTGCCGTAAAGATAGTAAAGATAAGCCAAAGTATGAGGACGATTATCATTACGGAGCCGATGGATCATCTTACGGCCATTCAGATATCTAAAAAAATCCTTAGCTCTTTTTACCAAGCACCGAAAGGTGCTTTTTTTCTTGTTACTATTGACAAGGTTGCTTGATTTACTATAATGATAATAGATGGTAACATAGTTCCGTACACTACGGACTAAAGTTGCGTGCTACATAAAGGGTTCTTTTAAAGGAACTCTTTTTGTTTTATAATAATATTGTGGATCTGGGCCTGTGGTGTATATATGTAACATGTTGCCATTAGCACGCAACGAAGCGGGTGCGAGTCCCGCCGGGTCCACGCCAGAAGGTGTCTTGATTTTCAAGGGGCTTTTTGGTTTACCAGGCGAAGTGGGCAAAGGCGCGGTTGGCTTCTGCCATGCGGTGCGTATCTGTTTTCTTCTTGATTGCCCAGCCAGTGTTATTTGCTGCATCCATTAATTCAGCAGCTAATTTCTCTCTCATTGGCTTTCCTTTTTTTGATTTAGCTCCTAAAATTATCCAACGCATAGCTAAAGTTATTCTTCTCTCCCCTTTTACCTCTACTGGAACCTGATAAGTTGCTCCACCAACTCTTTTTGATTTCACCTCAAGAAAAGGAGAAGCATTTGTCAAAGCAAGCTCAAAAACCTCTAATGGTTCTTTTTTTGTCTTTTCTTTTATAATATCAAAAGCGCTGTAAACAATCTTCCTGGCTATTGTTTTCTTGCCTTTTCTCATAATCTGATTAATAAACTTGGCAACAGTAATATTGCTATAAACAGGGTCAGGTGTTATTGGATGTTTTTTAATCTTCTTTTTCATGTTACTTCTTCTCCTTCTTAGTTCCATATCTGCTCCTTGCCTGCTTTCTTCCTTCTACTCCTCCAGTATCCAAAACACCTCTAACTACGTGATATCTCACACCTGGCAAATCCTTAACTCTTCCACCACGAAGCAAAACAATAGAGTGTTCTTGCAAATCATGCCCCTCACCAGGAATATATGCAGTAACTTCCATTCCATTAGTCAAACGAACTCTGGCTACTTTTCTTAAAGCTGAATTTGGCTTTTTAGGAGTAACAGTAAAAACCTTAAGGCAGACTCCTTTTTTATATGGAGAAGGATATTTCTTTGGTCTGTTTTTAAGAACATTAAAACCAAATGCCAAAGCAGGCGTTTTAGAACGCTTTTTATCTTTCTTTCTTTTCTTTTTTATTAATTGATGAATTGTAGGCATAATCCTATAAATTATCAAATAATTTAAGAGATGTCAATCAAAATAAGGAAAATCCCGTAATTAGGGTAAATATCCAATTAATAATGAAAATCACATATTGAAAAACAAAGAAAATAATAAATAACAAAATAAAAAGACCGAACTGTTGCAAAAATATCTTTATATTCCTTGCAGACGGAGGCAGTAATGCAAAAAGAATGTGAGAACCGTCTAAAGGCGGGACGGGCAGTAAATTAAATATTGCTAATAATATATTAATATAGACAATATATGAAAACATTACGATAAGACCTGGAAAAGTAGCTAAGCCGGGAAAAAATCTCAGAATCAATCCAAAAAACAATGCTATTATTAAATTTGAGGCTGGACCAGCTAAAGCAACTTTCATAGACCCGTATTTTTGGTCTTTAAAATTATATGGGTTAATAGGTACTGGCTTTGCCCAGCCAAAAATAATTCCCCCACCAGTTACTTTTGACATAATAATTAAGAAAATTGGCACAATAACAGAACCAATTGGGTCTAAATGTTTTAAGGGATTTAAAGTAAGGCGACCAGCGTATTTTGCAGTAGGGTCGCCTAAATAATAAGCAACTGACCCATGAGCAATCTCATGAATAATAATAGAAAATATTAAAACAATAATCAGAAATATATATTCCATATTATTAACAATAATAACATAAATCTTGCTAAAATTAAAATATTCTGATAAGATAAAACCGCTATGGCAAAAAAATGTGCAATATGTAAAAAAGGTTCAATAATGGTTTGGAAGCGAAGAAAACTTAGAGGAAAATATAATCCAACTGTTAAAAAAAGAAAATACCCAAATCTACAATGGGTACGCTTGCCTTCAGGTGAACGCGTTTTAGCTTGCGCCAAATGCATTAAAGCAATGGCAAAAAGGAAATAATTTAAAGCCCTATGGCATCTAAAAGATTCTTCCGGAGAATATTCCAAGTGGGTACATCCTGTACTCGTCGCAACGAATACAGAGATAAGTTCCCTAAAAAAGTGTATAGTCCAGAATCTAGTAGATAATCACAGGGCTATTTTTATTGTATCATATTCTAAAAGTCTATGTCAAATCAAGAACTTCTGTTAATTGTTTAATTAAAGAAACTACCACTGATGGAGGCATTAAACTGTAGCAAGGGACTCCATCATCATCCAATATCTGCCAAGGCTTTTCTATTACCTTTACTTTCTTCTTCTTTTCATCCCTTTCATAACTGTATTCCGGAGTAATTTCATAATCATCAACAAATTCTTTGGCTTTATCTTTTGGCACAGAATTTCTCAAAAGAACTTTGGGAATTCCATAGAGCGAGAAGGCTTGCTTTATCAGTTTTTCGTCTGTTTTCAATCTTTCTTTAATTGGTTCTATGCCTGATTCATCTCCTTCTTTCTGAACCATTCTTGCCCCCTTACACTCAGAATTATCACAAATAAGATGAAACTTCTTTTCTTTTTGCTCATACTCTACTTCCCTTGTTGGAAGAAGCTTCAGGTTCCTTGATGTCTGACATAAAGGACAAATAACCCTATGTTTTATTCTTTCATCAATAACTGCTTCAGGAACATCAATCAAAACAAAAACATCAGGATCCTGCCTGTATTCAATTAAATCTCTAAAAAACAAAGAATAAGAAACTTGATCCAGTTCTCTGGGAAAGCCATCAATGAAAATAGCCTTTCTCTCTTTTTTGGCTATTTCCCTTTTTGCTAAAACCAAAATCAGCTCAGAAGGCAAAAGTTTTGAAGTGCTTCTATTCTCTAAAGAATCAATTATATCTTTAAGAGGAATAAAACCTCTATAATTCTTTTCTAAGAAAGTGATTAATTCTTTTTTCTTGTTCTCATCTTGTAGCTCTCTATCAACATCTCTAATCATATCTCCAATTGAAAAGTGCTCTACCCTATCTTTGTCAACTACCTCTTTAAACATCTTAGCATAGGTTCCTTTGCCAGAATTCTTTTTGCCCAAAAGATAAACAATAAAAGTATTTTCTTTTAGATATTCTCTTAATTTTTTAATCTCTTCTCCTGCTTTCAAATCAAAATACTTCTGACGATCTTTAACATCGGTTAAATCAAATTTCGGAGAATTTTCAATTTTAGTTTTAAATAATGGAAATTCTAAATCACGCATATTTTATTTGTATAGCAAATTTTTTAAGACATGTAAAGTGTTGTTGGTATCGGATACCAACAACAATATTACTATACCACCGGTTAAATTATGCGTTAATTTCTTGAACTTACTTAAAAACACTTGACATATTTAAATAATGGGTGTATAATAGACGTATAATGTAAGTAGTTCTTAACATAGTAAAACCATCTCGAAACTTCAGAAATCAAAGGAGATTAAAATGAACAGGTTGAAAAAGATGGGAATAAATGAAATAGTTATCGGCATTGTCTTCATGGTACTTTCTTGTATCGTTCTCCTTTTCGGAAACAATGCAATAGTCATCGGCGCTACATTCTCTGCCATTATTGGATATGGCAAATCGCCATGGGCTGTCTTGACTGTTTCTACATTACTCCATGCGAAGAGAACGGATAAGACAATGAACGATGACTTCATAAAGGCGTGGTATATTGATAAACAATCAATATTATCACGCTTTTTTTATACTTTAACCTCTAATACACTATGCAAAAATGATGCGATCGCATCGTTTTTACACGATAAATATATTTATTTTAAAACATTAAAATTACTTCCGTCGGAAACAATTTTAATGTCTCCTAATTCTCTGGTTATGAGAATCTCTATATTAAACTGTTGGAGATTTTCCAAAACCTCTTGATTCGGATGACCCCAGCGGTTTTCTCCAACGCTAATAACAGCGAGTTCAGGAGAAACAGCTTCTAAGAATTCTAAACAACTTGATGTTTTGCTTCCGTGATGAGCTACTTTTAGAATATCTGAATCAACAATTAATTGTTTTTCTATTTTCTTTGTAATATCTCCAGTAAATAAAAAGGAAACATCCTTAAAAACCAACTCAGCAACAATAGAGGTATCATTAGTATATTTAGTTTCTTGTCCTTCTAAGCTCTCAAATGGATAAATAATAGAAAGATATATATTTTCAGATAAATTTATTTTCTGTCCCGCCTGAGCTATTTTAATCTCAGCTCCCTCATCTTCAATTAATCTCTTCCACTCCTCCCACTCAGCAGTATCTCTAATAATCCCTGTCCATAAGATATTCTTTATTTTATATCTTTTCAAAACCTCCAACAAACCAAATAAATGGTCATGTTCAGGATGAGTTAAGATTATTAAATCAATCGTTCTATCGTAGAACGGCATTTCTTTCCCTAATTTCTCTAAAACAGCTAAACCAGGACCCCCATCAATTAAAACCTGAAAGCCATCTGGCGTCTCAATAAAAATGCTATCCCCCTGCCCAACATCAAAAAACACCACCTCTAAATCCCCTGCCCCTTTCAAATCCCAAACAACCACCCAAGCAATAACACTCAAACAAATCAAAACCCCCAGAACAACCCAAACTAATTTTTTATTTCTCAAAGTCATTTTTTTATTATAACAAATTTAAACCAAAACCCCGCCAATGGGCGGGGCGGTTCGAACCGAATAACTACATAGTTTAAGCTGCTTTTTTCAGTTCTCTTGCCATTTCTTCTGCTTGTTCTTTCCCTAAAATTCTAAACATTTTAGTGCTGCACTTCGGACAATTACCAGTTAACGCTTGTCTTTTCACTTTCCCCTTGCCTTTCATACTTACTATTTTCCCATTTTGTATTTCTTGTTTCTTTTTACATTTAACGCAATAACCTTGCATAATATTAAATAATCTAAATTTTTATTATAGCTACGACCTTTGAGAGTTATTCACACCTTTATTATAGCTTAATTTAAGAGGGAATAGTAGTCAAGCCCTCACACTCCTGATATTACTCCACCACCTAAAACTTCTTGGCCTTTGTAAAAAACTGCTGATTGGCCAGGGGTTAGAGCTCTTTGGGGTTTTACAAACACAACCTTATTTTTATTTACAACAGCTGAACCTGGTTTATGTCTATATCTAATTTTTGCCATCACTTTCAAGGGAAACCTTACATTAGAAATCCAGTTAATATTTTTAACAGTTAGCTCTTTGCTAAACAAGTCTTTCTCATTTTTAGTAACAATCAAAACATTTCTTTTTAAATCTTTATCTAAAACATAGAAAGGACCTGCTGGAAGTTCTATTCCTTTTCTCTGGCCAATAGTATAAAACCACAAACCCTGATGTTTTCCAATTACTCTACCCTTAGTATCAGTAATCTGGCCTGGTTTTGCTTTAAGGTGTTTTGCTAAAAAATCATTGATTGTGGTTTGGATAAAGCAAACTTCCTGTGATTCTGGAATATCTAGAACCGGCAGTTTAAATCTCTTTGCCAATTTCCTAACTTCGGTCTTAGTATAATCACCCACTGGAAACAAAGTATGCTTCAATATTTTCTGATTTAATTTCCACAAAAAGTATGACTGATCTTTTTCTTTATCCTTTCCTTTTAACAACTTATCTCCTTTTCTCCTAACATAGTGACCAGTAGCAATATATTCTGCTTTAAGCTTTTTAAATAAAAGGTTAAACTTGATTTCTTTATTACAAACCACGCAAGGATTAGGAGTCAACCCCAACTTATAATTCTTTAAGAAATAATCAACTACTTTGTTTTTAAACTCTTTCTCAAAATTAAAAACATAAAAAGGAATATCAAGCTTTTCAGCAACCAATCTAGCTCTTTTTTCGCTTTCAGGACTACAGCATCTATTTGCAACACATTTTGGACCATCTGACCAAAACTTCATAAAAACTCCAACAATATCAAATCTTTCTCTTTTCAAAAGAACTGCTGCCACACTTGAGTCAACACCACCTGACATAGCCATTATTACTTTCTTGCTTTTTCTCATATTATTTACTCTATATTATACTATAATATATATTTAATTAAAAAAAGCCCTGCTTTTGGCAGAGCTTTTGTTTCAACTTACTGATCAATTCAGGTCAGGACAGAGCATCAACCCGGTTAATATTCTTTTTTCATCCGTTGCCTTTATCATATAAGCTGGAAATCCTTTGAAACGCTCTGCTGATCTTTGCCTGTACCTCTCGTAAAGTATTCTCTTGTAGTTATCTTCTGGCAGGTCCTCAAAACGCTGCGCTTCTGTTGGATCCTGATATCTTAGGATTATATTCATATTTGTGAGCAGGAAATCAACATTAGACACAGAACAGCCGTCTACAACCCTAAACTTTATACCCTTGGTTGTAAGATAATCAGAGATTACCTGCCTGCCATTATTTACTTTGGCCTTTCCCCTCTTCTTATAGTGCCTTCTTATCCTAAACGAATTTTGTGGTTGACAACTAGAGACCCGGACAGAGCGAGAAGTATAGGAATGCCAAGAGTCATGGACTAAACCAGAACGTCCGTATTTAAAAGCATAGGGACTGTAATAAAGATCATCGGAAACTAAACCAGAATGGCCGTATTTAAAAGCCCATGGGTTGTAATGGAGACCACCAGAGATCAAGCCAAAGACCTGAGGGGACCAATGAACACGATTCTCAGTAGCATAGTAACTGTGTGCCTTAGTTATAATAGGCACAAGCATCAAGACCAATATTGCTAACAACATAATTCTTTTCATTTTCTTTGCTCCTTTCTAAAAAATTTTTCTTACTATCACTTTACAAAACAATCATTTGTTTTCTCGTTTTTCACCTCTCTTTCTGGTAAATCCAACCCTATTTTTATTCTCTTTCCATACCGTAAATAAAGTCCATATACAGTCCCAGTCAGAAATCCTGCTAAATGCCCTGTAAAAGAGAAATAAGGGAATCCAAAATAAACCCGGGCAACTGAAACCTTAAATATTGAGATAATCTCCATAGTAAATAAAGGAACAATAATTAATAGATAAATAGGCAATGAAGGCAAAGGCCCTATCTTAAATTTAATCCTCCAAATCAAAATCAGAAATAGACCAACCACAGCATAAAGGGGCCCGCTGCTCCCTAAATAAACTGCCTGAGGATTACCAAAAGCCCTTGCAGCTAAAGAACTCGTATCTATGCTTCCCAAAAATTGAGCGAAAATTGAAACGATAAATCCAGCAACAGCTCCAGAAACCAAATAAAACCAGAAATATCTCTCTTTTCCTATAATCCCTTCTGTTAGATTTCCGAAAATAAACAAACAAAACATATCTTGCAGCAAATGCCTATAATGCACATGGAAAAACATGTAGGTAATTATTGTCCAAAGCTGTCTGAGCCGAGTATCATCAGCGCAAATCCCAAGATAGGAGATATCAACCGAAAGTCCTAAAGGGAAAATCGTCAGAAAACAGAAAATATTTATCAAGATGAACAAATTTGTCATGCTCAATTTTAAAAAAATCCTTTTCTTTCCTAAATTACTACTTAAAGTTTTCCGAGAATCTTTCATTTCTTTTCCTTTCTTAGCATATTTAATTGTCAAAAAGCAATTTTTAGAACTAATTTAAGATAACATATGCAAAAATTTGTGTCAAATTTTTACTTCATCCATTTTTTGTATCTCTCTTCTATTTCTTTTTTCTCTTTCTCTATTCTTTGGTGTTTTTTCTCAAGCTCCTTTGGAATTTTTCTCTTATTCTTTGACAAATAATCGTAAATTGCTTCTACCAAAGCATCAGCAGCAAGCAATGAACAATGTATTTTTATTTTGGGCAAACCTCCTAGCGACTTAACAACCTTCTTGCTGTCAATCTTTAATGCTTGCTCCAGAGTTTTTCCCTTTGTCAAATCAGTAACAACACTGCTAGTGCTAATCGCCGCCACACAGCCGAACGTCTCATAGCTTATATCTTTAATTATCTCTTTTCCTTTTTTATTCTTCTCTACTTTTATATAAAGACAAAGAACATCGCCGCATAAAATGTTGCCGACACGACCCACACCAGAGGGGTTTTTCATCTTCCCGTAATTATGAGGGTTTGAAAAATGCTCAATAACCTTTTTTGAATAAGTACCATTAGGCATGTTTTTTAAAGGGTGAAATTTTTCTTAATTGTTTTACAACTTTTGGTAGCACCTTAATTAAATAATCAATCTCTTTTTCTGTTGTCCATCTACCCAAAGAAATCCTTAAAGAACCATGAGCTTCTTGTGGCTTTAAACCAATCGCTAAAAGCACGTGGCTTGGTTCTAACTTCATAGATGAACAAGCAGAACCAGTTGAAGCAGCAATACCCAAAAGATCAAGCTGAATAACTAATGATTCTCCTTCAATAAAAGAAAACCAGAAATTAGCATTGTTTGACAATCTCTTTTTGGCATGACCTGCTAAATGCGACTCCTTTATTTTAAGAACGTTCTTTATCAATTTATCTCTTAATTTAAATAATCTTTGGCTTTCCTTTTTCATCTCTTTCTTACAAATCTCACAAGCCTTGCTAAAACCAACAATTGCGCCAATATTTACAGTTGAAGAACGCAATCCTGATTCCTGTCCTCCACCATGTAAAATAGGTTCAATTTTAGTCCCTTGTCTAACAAACAAACAAGCAGCTCCTTTAGGACCATATATTTTATGGGAACTGGCAGTTAATAAGTCAATATTCATTTTATTTACATCAATTGGAATCTTGCCAAAACTCTGGGCAGCATCAGTATGAAAATATACTTTCTTTTCTTTGCAAACTTTCCCAATTTCTTCAATTGGCTGAATAGTGCCAATTTCATTTGAACCATGAATTATTGAAACTAAGATAGTATGTTTTCTTATTGCTTTTTTAACATCCAAAGAATTAACCAAACCATATTTATCAACTGGTAATCTCGTTATTTCAAATCCCTGCTTTTCTAACCAGATTGCTACTTCCATAATACAAGGATGCTCAATTTGAGAAATAATAATGTGTTTACCTTTATCTTTATTAGCAAAAGCCACTCCTTTTAGAGCCAAATTATTACTTTCAGTAGCTGAACCAGTAAAAACTATTTCATTTGGTTTAGCTCCTATTAAATTAGCTACTGTTTGCCTGCTCTTTTCTAAAACAATCTTAGCTTCCTGACCAAAACTATGAATAGACATTGTATTCCCAAATTTCTCATCAAAAAAAGGACGCATAACTTTATCTACGCGGGGATCCACTGGAGTAGTAGCTGCATAATCAAAATATATTCTCTTCATAATTATTTTATACCACTATCTCACTTTAAAAACAAGTCAAAATTAAATAAAAAAAAACGGCTTTAAAATAAAGCCGTTTAGCTATGGGCGTTTTTAAAAGAACTAAAAAGGTAGGCCCAGCCAGACCCTCCGAGAAGGGAATTCAGTCTAGTGACCCGGCTAGACTACAGATGCTAACAGTATTTATGGACTGTTTGCCATTTAACAGAGCTGCCTTTGCTGGGTGGGGGTGACTACTTTCTCGGATATTCCTAGCTCCTTCTTTTTCTTCCTACCTTTTTAGTTTAAAGAACTATTTCTACTCGTATCTTAATGCGTCAACTGGTTTGAGCTTGGAAGCATTACGGGCAGGCAGATAACCAGCAATACAGCCGATTAAGAAAGAAAACGCCAAGCCGAATAAAATTAGAAATGGACTCATTGAAGCTTTTAAATAGAAACCAGCACCTGTTCTAACAGCAAATTCAGCTAATTTAGCCACGCCAAGACCTAAAACTATACCTCCTAATCCACCGAATAATCCAAAAAAGCCTGATTCAATTAAGAATAAGATGGTAATGGTTCTTCCTTTAGCGCCAACTGCTTTCATAATGCCTATTTCCCTGATTCTTTCATGAACAGAAGTATACATGGTATTCATTATTCCGATTCCTCCAACAATAATAGCTATTGAAGCAAAGCCAAAAATAGCTGCCTGAACTAAAGCCATTACGTTGCCAACTATATCTAATATCTTCTCGCTGCTTAAAACGGAAAAAGAAGGCAAATCTTCTCCCCTTCTCCTTTTTCTGCTTTCATTAAGATTATCTTTAATATTCTCTACCACATCATCAACTGAATAGCCAGGTTTAACTTTAG
>JAUWWC010000002.1 GCA_030617105.1 Candidatus Nealsoniibacteriota bacterium | reverse complement strand
AGCAATCTTTTCAGCAGCATTATAATATTTCTTGATATTGGTAGCAATATAAAGCTTGGAAAGAGCTGAAAGGCATTGGCCATTGTAAAGCAAAGATTCTTTTTTGCCAAAAACCCATTTTCCGTCTGAATATCTTGTATAAGGCTTTACTACTCCGTTCTGTCTTTGCATCGTGATTAACCAGTCACCAGCTAATTTTGATGATTCTAAATATTTATCCTGGCCTGTTATTTCGTACAATCTCAGCAAGGTAAAAATGCTCAAAGCACTGGTTCCAATAACATATCTCTTTTCCTTTTCTTTGCTATTAAAATAATATGAATAAGAAAATGCGCCGTATCTTTTGCTGGCCTTATCTTTGTCTTGCATAAAGACAAGAAATTCCCCCCAATCAGACAGATGTTCTAAAATTTCCTCATCCTGGTCATAATCATAGATATATAAAAATGTATAAATAATAGAAGCTGAATAAACAGTATGCAATCTTTGTTCAAAACTATCATTTACAGCATCATACTTTTTATAAAATCCATGTTCTTCTGGATGCTCCATTCTGTATAAAAACTCCTTGCCCTGTTCAATTTTCTCTTGAAGCAATGCTTTGTCTAAACCTAAACTATCAGAGATCCGGTCTCTGCCAGTTTCAACTGGAAGAGATGAAAGAGATCGGATCTCTTCCACTTTAGGAAACTCCAAAGAAAACTGATGATTAATTATCAGTATAACTCCAGTAAAAGCCGCTAAAATTACAATATAACAAATTAAATTCTTATTTTTCTCCATATTACTTTATATTAATTTTACAAAACTTAGTCAATAAAGTATAGTAAAAATATGAGCGGACATAGTCACTTCAAAACTATAAAAAGGGTTAAAGAGGCAGGAGACAAAAAACGAGGAAAGGCCTTTTCAAAAATGGCCCGTGTTATTATTTTTGCAGCAAAAGAAGGAGGAAGCGATCCAGGCTCTAATTATAAGCTAAAAATGGCAATTGATCAGGCAAGGCAAGTTGATATGCCTAAGGAAAATATTGAACGGGCTATAAAAAAAGGCGCTGGTGAACTATCTGGAGAAAAATTAGAACAATTTGTTTTTGAAGCCTACGGTCCAGAAAAAACAGCTATTATTATTGAGGGAATTACTGATAACAAAAATAGAAGTTTAAGCGAAATTAAGCAGATTTTAAATCAACACAATGGAAAGCTTGCTGGCGCAGGTTCGGTAAAATGGCTCTTTGGAAGAAAAGGAACTATAACGGTGAACAATGAACAAGGAACAATAAACAAAGAAGATTTAGAACTAACAGCTATTGAAGCCGGGGCTGAAGACATTTATTGGCATGAGGATTTACTTTTTATTTATACCAAGCCAGAAGAATTAGAAAAAGTAAAAAGGAATTTAGAAGAAAAAAATATTAAAATTGAATCTTCATCTTTGGATTGGGTAGCCAAAGAAATGATTGAAATTGAAGAAAAAGAAAAACACGCCTGTGAAAAATTATTTGAAGCGCTTGATGAAAATGACGCAGTTCAAGATATCTACTCAAACCTAAAACTATGATTATATTAGGCATTGATCCAGGCCTAGCAACGGTGGGTTTTGGAATCATTAAAAAAGTAAAAAACAAAAAAGCTGAGGTTATTGATTACGGCTGCATATTAACTACTCCGGATTTATGTCCTGGGGATCGTTTGAAAATAATAAATAATGAATTAAACAAATTAATAAAAAAATATCAGCCAAAAATAATGGCTGTTGAGAATTTATTCTTTTTTAAAAACCTAAAAACAGCAATGCCAGTAAGCCAGGCAAAAGGAGTAATATTGTTAACTGCTGCTAAAAAGAAGATTCCTGTTTATGAATTCACCCCTCTTCAGGTTAAAATGGCGATAACTGGTTATGGCAGGGCAGAAAAAAAACAGGTTCAGAAAATGATCCAAACCATGCTTAATTTAGAAGAAAAACCAAAAGATAAAAATAAAAGAAAAGATGATGCAACAGACGCTTTAGGTATTGCGCTTTGTTACACTTTTAAATCAAACGTTAAACTAAGCTAATTTATTTTTACAAAACCGCGCTTGCCTTTTTGGACTATTAGTCCTCTTTTTATTTCAATAATTGCTTTCCAATCTTTTTGAACTTTGCTATCTATTTTTACTCCTTTTTGCAAAATTAATCTTTTTGCCTCCGCCTTTGAAGAAACAAGTTTTGTTTTTACTAATAAATCTAAGATATTAATCTTTTTTTTCTTAATTTTAATCTCTGGGATTTTTGTCGGCAGTTTTTTCTCTTTAAAAATTCTTTTAAATTCTTTTTCAGCTTCTTGCGCTTCTTTTTTGCTATGATACATTGTTACAATTTCACAAGCCAACCTGACTTTAGCATCTCTTGGGTTAGTTATTTTTTTTACTTCATCCATTGAAATAGAAGTGCAAAGTTCAAAACCGAGAGGAATTAAACTATCCGGCCAGCTCATTATCCTGCCATACATTTCTTTTGGATCTTCGTCTAAAGTGATAACATTTCCTTCTGTTTTTCCCATTTTTTTCCCTGTTGGATCAACCAAAAGTTTGGTTGTCAGCACGAATGTTTGCTTGTTTTTCGTCTTCTTTATTAGTCTCCTCCCAGCCAACATATTAAAGGTCTGGTCGCTACCGCCAATTTGCATATCTACATCCATGGTCGCTGCATCATAAGCTTGAAATATTGGGTATAAAAATTCCTGCACACTAATATCTTTGCCTTGTTTTATCCGTCTTTGAAACATGTCTCTTTCTAATAATCTTGCAACAGTAAATTTAGATGCTATAGTAAGCATATCTATTGGTTTTAATTTATTAGTCCATTCTTCATTGTGTAAAAACCTAACATTTGATTTGCTAAAATCTAAAATTTTCCTAATCTGTTTTTTATAATTTTTAGCATAAGCTAAAACTTGTTCACGTGTTAACATTTTTCTTGCTGCGTATTTGCCTTTTGGGTCACCAATAGTAGCTGTAAAGTCGCCTATTAAAACAATAACCTTATGTCCAAGGTCTTGAAATTGACGTAATTTTCCTAAAATTATCGCATGACCAAGGTGAAGCTTTCCTGTTGGATCAATACCGCAATAAATTCGAAGTTTTTTACCAGACCTCAAAGTTGTCTCCAGTGCTTGGCGGCTAGGATAAATATTTTCTACCCCTCGAGTTAAAATCTCTTCAATTTTTTTATCCTTTATATCCATACACTTTTATATTAAAATAAAAGAATAACTAACGCAAGCTAATGCTTGCGTTAAGCCAGGCTTAACGCAATTATGGCAGAGAGAAAATTCTATAGAAGAATATATAAAAAGAATAGGAAAAAGAGAATTGCTCTTTGGATTTTTGTTATTTTGGGTTCTTGTTTTGTTTTAACAGCTTTTGCTGGCTTAATTTTGTTTATTTATTATGCAAAAGATCTTCCTCGTCCAGAGAAATTCGCTGAAAGAGCTTTTATTGAATCAACTAAAATCTATGACAGAACTGGAGAAACTGTTCTTTACGAACTATACGGCGAAGAAAAAAGAGAAATTATTCCTTTAAGCGATGCGCCAGAACATTTAAAACGGGCAGTAATTGCAACTGAAGATGCTAATTTCTATTCTCATCATGGAATTGACATTTGGGGAATTATCAGGGCTATTAAAATTAATATAAGCATAGGGCAGCCCCTTTATGGCGGTTCAACTATTAGTCAGCAGCTTATCCGTTCTACTTTCTTAACAAGAGAAAAAACCATTAAAAGAAAAGTCAGGGAGATTATCCTAACTTTAGAATTAGAAAGACGTTATTCAAAAGACCAAATCTTAGAATGGTATTTAAACCAAATTCCTTTAGGAATTAATATCTATGGAGTGGAAGCTGCTTCTAAAACATATTTTAATAAAACAACTAAAGAATTGAGCTTAGCTGAAACTGCTGTTTTAGCTGCTTTAATCAAGGCTCCAAGCTATTATTCTCCTTTTGGAAGTCATTTAGATGAACTATTAGGCAGAAAAGATTATGTTTTAGATAGAATGGCTCAAGAGAGATATATAAGTCAGGAACAGGCTGATGAAGCAAAACAAGTAGAATTAGAGTTTGCAAAGGTCTCACAAACAATTAAAGCTCCTCATTTTGTCCTGCATATACAAGAATATCTTTTTGAAAACTATGGCAAGAACTTTTTAGAAGAAGGGGGATTCAGGGTCTATACTACTCTTGACTGGGAGCTTCAACAAGCAGCTGAAAAAGCTGTTTCAGAAGGTGTTGAAAGAAACAAAGCATACAAAGCGCATAATGCTGCTTTGGTGGCAATAAGTCCAAAGACAGGAGAAATTCTTGCAATGGTTGGTTCAGCTGATTGGTTTGGAGAATCTTATCCCGAAGGATGCGAAGCAAGCTCTGAAGCAACCTGCCTTTTTGATCCCATGGTTAATGTAACTACTTATAGAATAGGACGTCAGCCAGGTTCTGCTTTCAAGCCGTTTGTTTATGTTACTGCTTTTCAAAATGGCTATGATGATGAATACATTGTTATTGATGAAGAGACAAATTTTGGGGTTTGGGGAGGTGAAGAATATATCCCTCAAAACTATGACGGCCTATTCAGGGGCCCAGTGACTCTCCGACAGGCCTTAGGTCAATCCCTGAATGTTCCTTCTGTTAAAGTTCTGGTTAATTTGGCTGGAATTCAGGAAAGCATTAACACAGCTAAAAAATGCGGCATTACAACATTAAAAGAATCTGTTTCTTTTTATGGACCTGCGCTTGTATTAGGAGGAGGAGAAGTCCGGCTTCTTGATATGGTTTCTGCTTACGGCGTTTTCGCAGCTGAAGGCAAAAGATATCCTCCTATTTCCATCTTAAGAATTGAAGATTCAGAAAGAAACATTATTGAACAAAACAAAAAAACTCCAAGAAGAGTTTTAGAACAAGAAACAGTAAGGTTGCTTAATGATATTTTATCAGATAATGAAGCCAGAGCTCCAATGTTTGGGTATAATTCTCAATTATACTTTCCAGATTATCAAGTAGCAGCTAAAACAGGAACAACTAATAATTACAGAGATGCCTGGACTATTGGCTATACTGGTTCAATTGCAGCTGGTGTTTGGGTAGGAAATAATAATAATGCTGAAATGGCAAAGAAGCCATCAATAACAATAGCTGGCCCAATCTGGCGCGCTTTTATGCTTGAAGCCTTAGCCACATTACCTCAAGAAAACTTCACCCCACCAGAGAAAAAAGAAGAACCTGAAGAAGAAATCCCAGAAACCGAAGAACCCGAGTAAAAAAATAAGAGCGTCTTCCTAACGCTCTTTTTTTATTGTTAAAATCTTCCTGTTGCTATCCGTATTCCTGTTGGATGTCCTTGTTCAGCCTCAAGCCTCTGACGCTCAACTTCTGCTGCAGAATATGGAGGGACATAAAGATTGCTCCCTGAGCAACCTGGCAGAAAAAGAATTATTAAAAGCGTCAGAATTATTAAAGCAATTATTTCTTTTTTCGTTTTCATTTTCTCAACCTTTCTGAAATTATTTAGTTCTCAAAGTTCAATAATTAATTTTAGAAAATATAATTCATTTAGTCAACCTCTTTTTCCACTGGGTTGCTTTTTTTGTTTATGCTACAATAAACTAATGCCGGATTATCCAAAAGAACAGCTCTGGGAATTATATAAAGAACTTCCTAAAAACCTTCAGAAAGCTACTTTTTCTGAAGAAGTTGCTGCTAATATCCAGGAGGTTTGTAAAGATAATGGCATCACTGACGATGATGTAATTTTTGATATTACTAAAAACATTGGCTATGTCTTTTTAGGACTTTTACCGCCAAATGAATTTTCAGATATTTTAGAAAAAGAATTAAAAATAGAAAAGAAAAAAGCTAAGCAAATAAGTTCTGAAATAACAAGATTTGTCTTTCTGCCGCTCAAAAAAAGCTTAGAAGCGCTTTACCAAACCCAGCTCAAAGCTAAAAAAGCTAAACAAGAACAAGTTAAAAAGAAAGATAGATATAGAGAAATAATAGAATAAATATGAAATTTACTGTTCCACAATTTATTGAGAAAGAGGCAAAAATAGTTGGTCCCTTTACCTTTAAACAGTTTATCTTTATAGGCATTGCCGGTGGGATTTGCCTTTTTCTTTTTTTCACTGTCCCCCTTTATCTCTTCATAATCGCAGCAATAGTTTTATTAGGAGGAGCTTTTGGTTTGGCTTTTCTAAAGATTGGAAAAACCTCTCTACCCATTTTTATAAAAAACTTCTTTAGTTTTCTTTTTAAACCAAAGATTTATCTCTGGAAAAAGAAAACCAGTCCTCCAAAATTTCTCAGAAAAGTAAAAGAAGAAAAAGAAGAAATTGAGAAAGAATCAGAACTAAAAGTCACCAAAGGCAGTAAATTAGATGAATTATTCACAAAATTAGAAACAAAGTGATATGAAGCTTTCTACTCAAGATTTTTTAGAATTTGACCAAATAAGAGATGGGATTATTATTTTAAAAAACAAAGGCCTAAGAGCAGTGCTAATGGTCTCTTCTTTAAATTTTGCTTTAAAATCCACTGAAGAGCAAAATGCCATTTTATACCAATTCCAGAATTTCTTAAATTCCCTGGATTTCTCCTGCCAAATCCTTGTTCAATCAAGACGTCTTAATATTACTGGCTATTTAGAAAAACTAACAGAGATTGAGAAAAAAGAAGAAAATGAACTGCTTAAAATCCAGATTACTGATTACAGGAAATTTATTGAGCAAATAACAAAAGGGGGGTCAATTATGCAAAAAACTTTTTATGTAATAGTTCCTTTTTCCATTATGGAAGCTTCAGTAACCAGAGAAAAAAGGAAGTTTCCTAAAATCCCGAGCTTAACTGAAGAAATGTTCCAAAGATGCAAAATCCAACTTATGCAGAGAGTAGAGTTTGTGGTTTTAGGGTTAAGAGGATCCGGGCTTCAATCTGTCCCTTTGACCAATTTAGAGATTACTGAACTTTTCTGGGGATTGCATCACCCAGAACAAGCAGAACAAGGCTATTACCCAGAAATACCAAGTGAATTGGTAGAGTAATATGAAAATACCATTTCTTAAAAAATTCAAAAAGAAGCAGGAAATTCCAGAAGAACTTTTTGCCCAAGAACCTATGGGTATTGCTGATATTGTTGCTCCTTCTTCCCTTGAAGTTAAACAGAATTATCTAAAATTAGGAGAGCGGTTTGCTAAAAGCTACTTTATTTTCTCTTATCCAAGATATCTAAGCACTGGCTGGCTTTCTCCGATAATAAACTTGAATGTTCCAATGGATATTTCTTTTTACTTGCATCCTATTTCTAGTGAAAGCATCTTAAAAAAACTAAGGAAGAAAGTTACTGAGGTTCAAGCAGAAATTGCTGAAAGAGAAGAAAAAGGATTAATCCGTGACCCTGCTCTGGAAACTGCTTATCAGGATTTGGAAGATCTAAGAGATAAACTCCAAACAGCCCAGGAAAGAATGTTCCGCTTCAGCTTATACCTTACTGTTTATGCTAATAATGAAAAAGGATTAAGAGATATTGAGACAAATTTAAGGTCAGTTCTGGAATCGCGCTTAATATATATAAAGCCTGCTCTTTACCAGCAAAAAGAAGGATTTATCTGCACTTCTCCATATAATTTAGACCAGTTAATGGTTACTACTTTAATGAACACTGCTCCTTTATCAAGCACATTCCCATTTATTTCTTTTGATTTAAGCTCAAATGAAGGAATCCTTTACGGCATTAATAAACACAATAATTCCTTGGTCTTATTTGACCGCTTTAGTTTGGCTAATGCCAACGAGGTAATATTCGCTACTTCCGGCGCCGGGAAATCTTATGCAATTAAGCTTGAAATTTTAAGATACTTAATGTTGGGCGTGAACGGAATAATAATAGACCCGGAAAATGAGTACAAATTCTTAGCAAATGCTGTTGCAGGTTCTTTTTTTAATATTTCCTTAGCTTCTGACCATCATATTAATCCTTTTGATCTACCTCCGCCTAGAGAAGATGAAAAAGCAGAAGATGTTTTAAGAAGTAATATTATTAACTTAGTTGGTTTAATGAGAGTGATGCTTGGAGGCTTAGGCCCTAAAAAAGGAGGATTAACCCCGGAAGAAGATGCAATTATGGACAGAGCTTTAACTGAAACCTATGCAGCAAAAGACATTACCCCAGAGAGCGATGCAAAAAAATGGGGCAAGGAACTTCCTTTTCCTTTAATGAGCGACCTTGAATCAGTTCTTTCAACAATGGAAGGAGCAGAATCATTAGTTAGAAGAATCAGAAGATTCACCAAAGGGGTTTACGCTAAATTCTTTAACCAGCCCTCTAATGTAGATATGAAAAACAGATTGGTTGTATTTGGCATTCGTGACATGGAAGACGAATTAAGGCCTATGGCTCTTTTCATGATTTTAAGATATATCTGGAAAACAATAACCTCTGAAATGAAAAAGCGTCTCCTAATAATTGATGAGGCCTGGTGGCTAATGAAAACTGAAGATGGAGCTTCTTTCTTGTTTGGAACAGTGAAAAGAGCAAGGAAATACTGGCTTGGGGTAACTACTGTTACCCAGGATGTTAATGATTTTATGAAATCAGATTATGGCAAACCAATTCTCACTAACTCTTCTTTAGCTCTTTTAATGAAACAAAGCCCAGCTACTATTGATGTAGTCAAGAAAACATTTAATCTTACTGAAGAAGAGAAAATGCTTTTGTTAGAATCACCAGTAGGCGAAGGCATATTCTTTGCTGGAACAAAACATGTCCTAATCAAAGTCCTTGCTTCATACACTGAAGACCAAATTATTACAACATCCCCAGAACAACTCCAAAAAATAAAAGAGGCTAAAAAACAATTGTGAAAATAAAATGAAAAAGCCAGGACTTGTTATAAAAATTGCTACTGGAATAGCCATTGTAATAGCGATTGGGACAGCAGCTGTTGTCAGCATTCTAATTTGGGATCCTTTTTGGAGCCCTTTTCGTCCTTCTCCTAAAGAAGTTTTAAAAGAGTCCTCGCTCCTTTTTGCCGAACTCAAAACTCTTCATTTTGATATTTTTTTTGGAAAAGAAATAATACGAACAGGACAAAACATTACTAAGAGCTCTATGAGTGTAAACGGGGATTTAGATATTACTAATAAGGAGGTGCTGAAATGGAGAGGAAAAACAAAGAATAGCGCTGATTTTGATAGAGGTGAGTTTTTATTTGAATGGGAAAAAATAATCATTGGCGAAAACTCTTGGTTTAAACTAACCTCCTTGCCGTCTTCTCAATTTTTGGACTTTTTTGCTTTTGATCTGGAGGAAATAAAAAACCACTGGATTAAGCTTGAAAAAGAGAGTTTTAAAGATCTATTTGGCAGGCTTTCTGCTGAATCAGAATTAGAAGTGATAAAAAAAATGCTCGCAAATGAAAGCTTTTTCCGTTTTAAAAAAATACTGCCAGATGAAAAAATCAATGAAAAAGAAACTTATCACTATCTTTTTGATATAGAAAAAGAAGAATTAAAGAAGTTAGTCCCAGAAATATCCAAACTTTTACCTATTGACGCTGAATGCCTTGAAGGATTTGAAGAGATAAGGGCTGAAGTTTGGATAGGCAAAGAAGATAAGTTGATTTATAAAGTGAACATGGAAAGCGAAGTTTATGTTCAAGAATCTGACGAGACAACGGCTATAAAAGTTGAAATTTATCTGTCTGAATTTAACATGCCTCTGGAAATCAAACCTCCTCAGCAGTTTAAACTGTTTGAGGATATTTTTGGAGTAAAAGATTTTAACTTTTTCTCTTTCCCAGAGCAACCTTAATAAAATGCCGGAAGAAGCACCAAAAGAAGAAACTCCACAAAAAGTTCCTGTTCCGAAAAAGAAAGGCGGTTGGTTTCAGAAAATCCCTACTGATGTTCTTTTGTCGCCAACGGGATTAGTTTTGATCTCTTTCGCTGGTTTTATGGAACTTCTTGATCTAATTCCAGTGCCAATTGTAGACCAAATATGGGAAATCCCCTTCGAAATAGTTTTTATTATTCTATTAGTCAAACTTGCTCACGTTTCTCTAAAATCATGCGTTATTCCTTTTTTTGCTGAACGTATTATAGGTCTCCTAACGATAGGGATTGATTTTATCCCTACCTGGGTTATAAGGATGTTAGTATAATATGCTTTTTTTTATTTTAGAAATAATTTATCCCAGAGTTCCTGGAGCTATTCCGCCTCAGGATTTTGTCACAACTGCTCCTGTAGAAGATATTCTTTCCCTTTATGCTAAATATCTTATTAATTTATCCATCTGGGCAGGAGGAATTCTTGCTTTAGCAGGATTAATTTACGGCGGAATTCTCTATCTAATCTCAACTGGCAAACCAGACCGAATGACTTTGGCTAAAAACCAAATCTCTGGCGCTTTTTTCGGCCTCTTGATTTTATTATCTTCTTATCTCATTTTAAAAACCCTTAGTCCCCAGTTTATTAATCTAAAAATCCCGACCCTTCAACAAGTTCAAATCACTGTAAAACCAGAAGTGCCCCTGCCTGAAATTACTGCTATTAACAGCTCAATTGATGTTGAAATGCCTTTTGCAAGAATAATTGAAAAGATTTTTGAAGCATATATTTCTGATTATCCAAAACCCGAAGAGAAAAAAACGCCAAGAATGGAAAGAATTAGGAATTATGTTACGGCAATAGCTGCTGAAGATGAAACAGGAATTGCTGATAAACTTAAACAACAAAGCGAAGCTCTAAAGAACTATTCAGATAATTGTAGATGTTTTTATCCCAGATCCACCTGTTCTAAAAACGGAGGTACTCATCCTGACCCTTGCTGTTGGCATGGCGGATGTAATGACTGCCCGCCTAGATATTGCACTTCTGATCCTTGTGCCCCGGTTAGAAAAGGAATCCAAGACAGAGAAGCGGAAAATCAGACAGAAATTAACAATCTTAATATAAAAAACACAGAGATAGAACAAGAGGTTCGTCTTTTAAAAGAAGAATTAGACCGGCTTAAAAGAGCAGAAAAATTTATAAAAGAATGTCCTTTAAGGTCTTTAAAAAGTTTAGTTCAGTTTTATAACAAAAAAGATTCTTATGATAATCAGGACTGGACGATAAGAGAAACTAAATTCTGGGACGATGTAAATCTTTATTATTACACAGGCGAATATACAAAAAATCAATATGGCAACTGGTATTTTCAACCAACTAAAGAATTTTTGCCTGATTTTGCAACTTTTTACTGCTCTGTAAGCGGAACAATGGAACAGGAAGAAGTTTTTTCAGCTGCGCCTGATGAAGACAAACTTACTGGAGAAGAGTCAGTAGAAGAAGCAGAAGAAGTATTTTCTGAATCAATGGCTTGTTCAAACGAAGCTCCAGTAGGAGAAATCATTGACAGAACAAAAAGAACAACCCAGCTCTTAATAGATAAATTAGAACTGCTTGTTGAAAAAGATAAAGAATTAATTGATGCTGTTGATAAATTACAGGTTTTAGTCAGCCAGTGCAGTTCCAGGAGATGTTATCCAGTGTGCGAATGCTTTTGCTCTAAGGCTGGTTGCTGGTGTGTAGAAATAGGATGTTTTGTTAAACCTGAATTAGACGGGGTCTGTCCAAAAGGGAAAATCAAAGACCAACTTAAAGAAATCCAAAGAATTTGGCAAGAAATAAGAGATGTAATAGAAGGAAAAGGCAGCAATGATACTCCAACAAACATTGGCATAATACCTATAATTGATGAAATAGGTCCTGAGATAATTAAAGATTTGGCAAAGAGTGTTAGATACACAATGAGACATTATGATGAAATATTTAACTGTTTACAAGCAAAAGGAGCAATTATCCCTCCAAACAATGCAATCTTGCGAATCTGCTGTAAAACAGAAGACACGATTTATGGCGACTGCTTTGGAGAATGCTATTTAGAAAAAGGCCAGGAAAAACACAGAGAATGCGTCCAAGAATGCTTGGACGGACTAAGTATAATGTTAAACGACCCAGAAATTGCCCAATGTATTCATGAACTTAATTTCTATGTCTGCGAAATTAAATAATAAATATGCCTTCTCTTACTGACGCTTTTCAAAATCTTTATACATACATCATCTCTATTGCTGGAGTAATTGCTTTAGTGGGTTTAATTATAGGAGGGGTTCTTTATTTAACTTCAGCTGGAGATCCGGAAAAATTAAGCAAAGCCAGAAAGCAAATATTAGCTGCTTTTTTGGGAATTGTTATTCTTCTTTCTTCTTATTTAATTCTAAGAACTATTAATCCTGAATTAGTTAGTTTTGAAATGCCTGGGCTGGAAAAAATCATTTTTTCTCCTTTAGACATACCTCCTCTTGAAACTAAAACTCCAAAACTCTTAGGCAAAGTTGAAGAAATCGCTGAACAACTTAAAAAATATATAATTCCTGGAATTGAACTTTCAAGCCAGAAAATAAAAGACCTAACTGACAACTGCGACTGCAGCAATACCCAGCCCTTATGCTTTTGCGATGGAGGCGAGGAAAGTAATTCCTGCCAGCCCCGTCAATGTTATGCTGGGCCTGGATTCCAGCCCTGCCCAAATCAATCAGAAATTAAGGAAAACCAGAAAAGAGTTATTGCCTGGAAAGACGAAATCCTTTATTATAGAAATAGAGCTATTGCTGAAGAACAAGATTTACAGGATGAGATAAAAAAGGTTTTAGATGAAAAAATAGTTTATTATCAAAAAAACATAATAATAGAAGACGATGAAAAAATTATAGAATATCTAAAAGAACAAAAAGAAAAAATAACCATAGAAAAGAACCTAAAGAAAGATTTGGCAGCAAAGCTTAAAGAATTAGTTGATAAAATCAAGGAGATAGAGCCCTTTATGTCAGAAATAGGCACGCTTCCAGATAAATGCTTATATGATGATGTTTTTGGAGTAAACAATAGATGTAATGCTCATTGTAAAGGAGGGTGCCATGATATAAAAGAAGGATGTGAGCCAGTAAATTGCGATGGGGGCAACCCTTGCCCTGTTGGGGAAATTCAAGGCAAGCTTCTACTAATCCAGGGTCTAAATCCCCAAATCATTAATAAGTCTGATGAAATACTTAATATTATAGAAGAAATAATTGAACATAAAACAATTACTATATGAAAAAATTCTTTAGCATTGTTATTATCTTTATTATGCTTTTTGGCTTAGTTGGTTTTGCTTTTGCGCAACGAACAGGTAGAGACTTAGAAGTTGAATACCCGGAAATTGAAGGATTTAAACCAGAACAAGCCACTACTCCAGTTACTGAATATTTTAAATATATTTTTAATTTCTTAATCTGGATAAGCGGACTGATTGCCCTTGTTGTTTTAATTTATGCTGGGTTTCAATATTTTACATCAGCTGGAAGCCCTGAAAGAATAAATGATGCTAAAAGCAGGATTGGCGCTGCTCTCTTAGGCCTTTTAATCCTTTTTGGCTCTTATCTAATTCTAATAACCATCAACCCAGACCTAATCGTCTTCCACCTCCCACGATTAAAGCCAATTATTTCTGAATTACCTGCTGGAGTTCTTCTTTGTAAAGAAGAAATGCTTGTAATGAAAGCTTGGGACCTTACTGAAGACTTCAAAAAAACAGATTCAATAAAAGATGAGCAAAAAAGAATAGACGAACAAAGAAGAATAAAAAAAGAGTTGGATACAATATTTGAAGAAATTACAGATCAATGTTATACAGTTTCAAGCGCAGAAGATATTAGAGGAGATTTTGACAACAAGGTTAAGTTTATCTATTTCATTCCACATATATGGACTGATGGAGATTGGGAATATGAAACCGAATATGGGGTAATTGTTTATGAAGATAGAAATTTTGAAGGTAAGTCCTATCCTGTAGTTTCTCATCTTAAAGATCCTGGTGGCGGATGGAGACCATATGAAAGAGAGGTATTGGTGGGAATAGGCTTTGGTCTTTCCTCAATCAAGCCCTTTCAACTACTTTATGAGTTAGACCCTAATTGGAAAGTAACTTTATATCAAAAACCTAATTTAAATAAGGGGGTGGCTTTAGATTCTGAGCCTTATTGGCTCAACAAACCGCCATGCGGAGATAATAAGTGGTGGTGCGAAGATAAGCCACTGCTTTGGTCGCCAGAATCAATTAAAATTGAAGGCGATCTTTTAGCTATTCTTCTTACTAGTGATGGAAGAAGTGATACTTTTTTCAGCGGAGTTGATAATAATTTACTTGATAATAAAAATATAACAAATGAGGAAGATTGCAAAAAATACATTACTCCTTCATATGGCAGCGGTTATTGGATCTATACAAAATGCGCTGTAGCCGCAGCCACAAGACTTATAATCATTGGTGCAAAGCCTTATTAAAACATCTTAAACAATCAAAAAAGCCGCTTTTGGAAAGCGGTTTTCTGTTTGAATATTTTTAATTTGTTTAAGGATAAGGACGGATAACAACCCTTCTTTCGGGCTCTTCGCCTATGCTTTCAGTTGCAATATCCTCTCTTCCAGCTAATTCTAAATGAATAATCCTTCTTTCATAAGCTGGCATTGCTGTTAAAGTTTTTTCTTTTTTGGTCAGAGCAACCTCATCAGCCAAAGAAACAGCTGTTTCTTTTAAATACTCTGTTTTCTTCTTTTTGTAATCATTAACATCAATGTCAAGATAGAACTGCTCCGGGATTTTACGTCTTAATATTGCTTTTAAGAGGTGCTGAATCTCGGCTAATGTTTGACCATTTTGACCAATTAAAATCCTTGGCTCTTCAGTTTTTATCCTTACCGGGATTGTTTTTTCTTGAAAAGGCAAAACCTCAGCTTCAACTTCAAAACTTGTTTTCTCAAAAAACTCATCAACTGTTTTCCTTATTTCATTTAGATTATCTTGGTTAATCATTTTTCTTTTTTAAGAATAACATACTGTTGAACAATTGTAAAGAGGGTAGTGGTTATCCAGTAAAGACCAATAGCTGAAGGCAAACGGAAAAGAATCAAAACCATAAAAGCAGGCATAAAGTATTGCATCTGTTTCTGCATCTGGCCCGCAAAACTAGAATCTTGCTTTTTGTCCTTTTTAGATTTAGGAGAAACCATCTTCACTTGAATAAATTGGAAAATTCCTGCTAAAAACGCTATTACTATATTGGGGTTGGCAAGGTTTATAATGCCGAAGAAAGTTGCATCAATGACTCCAGGGGAAGGAACAAAGCTATATAGTAAAGTCATTTGTTCTGGTTGCAAACCATGCCAAAATACTCTATAAAGAGCAATTAAGACAGGAAGCTGGATTAGAAGAGGCAAACAGCCAGAAAAAGGATTTATCTTTTCCCTTTTGTAAAGCGCCATTATTTCCTTTGTTTGCTGCTCTTTATTCTCTTTGTATTTTTCCTGAATCTCTTTTATCTTTGGCTGAAGCCCGGAAAGAGCTTTCTGCGACTTAATTGCTTTAACGCCTAAAGGATAAAATAATATCTTGATTAAAATTGTCAAAACAATTACAGCCACGCCGAAATCATGACCAGGCAAATACTCGTATAATAAAACCAAAACATTCAATAGCGGCTGATATAATATTGTGTTAAATGCTGTAATTAAAATACCCATTTTTTTATGGTAAATCTATGCCACCAGAATTCCAGGGATGGCATCGTGCTATTCTCTTAAACCCCCTCCACGTCCCTTTAGCAATACCGTACTTCTTAATTGCTGAGGAATAATATTCTGAACAGCTTGGGTAAAATCGGCAATGATGACCCAAAATAGGGGAAATTAAATTTTGATATAATTTAATAGTTTTTAAGATTATCTTAGCCATTAATTCCTGCTTTTTTAAAAAGTTTATTTACTACATCTTCTAAGCCCTGAAAATCATTTTCAGCCCCAGGCGTTGCAACTATTACTACATCTATTCCTTTTTTAATTTCTGGCAGCTTCGTTTTAATTATTTCACTTAATCTTCTTTTGGTTTTATTCCTAATTACTGCTTTTTTAGAAAACTTTTTACTAATTACAAAACCAAAACGGCTCGTTTTTAAATTATTCTTTCTGATTTTTAAATACAAAAGGCCTTGTTTAAATCCTTGTCCTTGCTTGAAAACCTTTTCAAAATCCTTGTCTTTTTTTAACCTATTAATTTTTGCTAACATTTTACACACTAAGTTTTTTTCTCCCTTTTTTCCTTCGTCTCTTTAATACTCTTCTTCCTGTTTTGGTTTTCTGACGCGCCCTAAAACCATGCGTTCTTTTCCTTTTTTTTCTTTTTGGTTGATATGTGATAGACATGTTCTTAAAATTTTTAATTTTTAATTTTTAAAAATTTGAATTTATATTTAAGTATACTATTTAAAAATCTCTTGGTCAATTCTTAACAGATTGTTAACAATTTATTAACAAAAATTGGCTTTTCTATGTATTTTGGCTTTGTTTTGACATATGCTATAATTGTAAAAGAGGGAAGAAAAGAAAAATTTAATTCAAGATTATATAATTATTCCTTAGCGAATCAAGGTTCTTGAACGAAGCGAAAGGTTCTTATTTTTCTTTTTTGACCGAATGCCACAATTATGCAACGAAGTTGCAATAATTAAAAATTAACATGAATAATGAGGAGCTCTGGCAAGCACTGCTGGGCCAAATCCAGTTAAATATCTCCCAGGCGAACTTTGCTACCTGGTTTAAAAATACTGAAATTACTTCTCAAAAAGAGGGGAAAATTATTGTTTTAGTCCCAAACTCTTTTGCCAAAGAATGGTTAGAAAATAAATACAATAGGACGATTTTGAAAATCTTGCATAGTTTAAATGAAGAAATCAAAGAAGTTACATATACAGTTGGTAAAACCAGATTAAAAATTCTAAAAAAGATCCCAGTGGTTCTGCCAGAAACAGACCAGTTGGAATTCCAGGAACTTAAAGTAAATAAAGAAACTAATCTTAATCCCCGTTATACTTTTGATTCCTTTGTAGTTGGCCCTTTTAATGAATTGCCTCATGCTGCTGCTATTGCTGTTTCTAAAAAACCTGGCGCTGTATATAATCCTCTTTTCATTTATGGAGGGGTTGGCTTAGGCAAAACTCATATTTTACAAGCCATAGGAAACGAGGCAATTAAAAACTTTAAAAAGAAGAAAGTAAAGTATGTTTCTTCTGAAAAATTCACCTCAGAAGTGGTCTCGTCAATCAGAAATGATAAAATAGATTTATTTAAATCAAAATACAGGGGAGTTGATGTTTTGATTATTGATGATGTTCAATTCTTGGCTGGCAAAGAAAAAACCCAAGAAGAATTCTTCCATATTTTCAATGTATTATATGAAAACAACAAACAAATTATTATTTCTTCAGACCGTCCGCCAAAAGCTATTTCCTCATTAGCAGAAAGGTTGAGGTCAAGGTTTGAAGGAGGACTGATAGCAGATATTAGTAGTCCTGATTTTGAAACAAGAATCGCTATTTTAAAAACAAAAGCTCAAGAAAAAAAGGTAGAGTTTTCTGATGAAATTTATCAATATATTGCTTCAGTTATCAAAAGGAATATTAGAGAATTAGAAGGCGCTTTAAATCGTTTAATTATTTACCAGAAACTGAACAATCAAAAACCTGATTTAGAAATCACTAAAACTCTTTTTAAAAACTTACTTTCCTCTCCAGCAAGAATAGTTACGCCTAAAAAAATAATCCAAACAGTGGCAGAATTTTATGACTTAAAAGAGAGAGACCTTTTAACTTCTTCCAGAAAAAAAGAAATTGTTAGGCCACGCCAGATAGCAATGTACTTGCTGAGAGAAGAATTGAAAAGCTCTTTTCCTTTTATTGGGAGAAAGTTTAATGGCAAGGACCACACCACTGCTATTCATTCTTATAAAAAGATATTAAAAGAATTAGAAAAGAATAAAAAACTAGAAGAAGAGATTGGTTTTATAAAAGAAAGGGTATTTAATACCTAATAATTTGGGGATAAATACTTAATAAAATAAAGAGGGAAATAATTCACCTTTAATTTAACTAATTTTAAACAACATATTATTAATTCAACAATATATAAAAAAATACTTTTCCACTATACTAATAATAATAACAAATAATTAAATAATAATTATATATTATGAAATTATTAATTCTACAAGAAAAACTAAAACAAGGATTAAATATTGTTGAAAGAATTTCTTCAAAATCATTAACTCTTCCTATTTTAAACAATATTTTAATATCAACTGAAAAGAATTTTTTAAACTTGGCTGCTACTGATTTAGAAATAGGAATAAATTGGTGGGTTTTAACTAAAATTGAAAAAGAGGGAAAAATTACTATTCCTTCACGTTTATTCTCTAATTTCATAAACCTTTTACCAAATAAGAAAATAAATCTGGAAGTAAAAGACAATAGTCTGTTTATTGAATGTGAGAATTACAAAACTCAAATAAAGGGCTTGAGCGCTGAAGAATTTCCAATTATTCCTAAAATTACTCATGGAGACACAATTTCTATTGAAATATCTTCTTTTTGTAAAAGCTTAAACCAAATCGCTGATATTGCTGTTCCATCTACTACAAGACCTGAGATTTCTGGCATTTATTTCTTGTTTCAGAAAAACCTGATAACCATAGCAGCTACTGATAGCTTTCGCTTGGGTGAGAAAAAGATATTTCTGAAAAGCAATTCTCCCTTGGAAAAAGAATATTCTTTAATTCTTCCACAAAAAACAGCAAAGGAATTAATAAATATCTTTAATGAAAAACAAGGAGAACTAAAAATGCATTTCTCACCTAATCAAGTAATGTTTGAATATCCTATGGAAGAAACACCTCATGCTCAAATTCAAGTTGTTTCCCGCTTAATAGAAGGAGAATACCCAAATTATCAAGAAATTATCCCCAAGAAATGCACAACTCAATTAATACTAAATAAAGATGAATTTTTAAACCAAGTAAAAACAGCCAGCTTGTTTAGCGGGAAAATAAATGAAGTGAAAATTAAAGCAAACCCTGAAGAGAAAAATATAGAGATTTTCAGCCAGAGTTCTGAGATTGGAGAATATCAATCTTCTGTTTCTGCTAAAACCAAAGGAGAGCCTTTAGAGATTTCCTTTAACCACCGTTTCTTATTGGATGGTCTCTTAAGTATAAAAACCCCAGAAATTATATTTGAATTAAATCAAGAATCTGGCCCAGGCGTGCTTAAAGCAATGGGCGATGACACATATATTTACGTAGTAATGCCGATTAAAGCCAGTTAATATGACGATTAAAATAGTTAAAGAGAAGATTAAGAGAGACGAGTTGGGCAAAGATACTATAAAAGCAGTAGTTGATATTGAAAAAGAAATTATGGCCATTGGGGGAGAATTTCATTCCGATGCTAGTGTTATTTTAGTAGAACAGGAGGGTTCTAATCAAGAAGATATCTGGGGAATTAATATCTATCCCGAAAAAGAAAAAAACGAATGGTTAGAATTTAATTCTTTGGTTAATATAAAACCTCTGAAAAATAATCGCGATGTAGAAATAGAATCTGAAGAAATAAAAGATAAAATTAAAAATATAACTAACAGATTAATAGAATGATAAAAGAAAAATGGATGAAAATGAGCTTAGCTCAACAAATGGGAAATATTGGATCAGAGTTTTCAAGAATGATAAGCTTAAAACGAAAAGGAGATTTAAAAAATGCTCAAAATAGCTTTGATAAGGTCTTAGAGCTTCTTGATTTAACAATTTCTCAAAGAAAAAATAGAGAACTTTTCAGACTGAGAGAGGTTTTATGTGATTTATTTATTGGCAGTAATATTTACAAAGTTTCTACAAAATCTTTAAAAGATTACTTTTTATTTTTCGCTTTAATCTCGCAAGGTTCTAAAAAAGCTTAGGTGCTGTCGGTATCGGATACCAACAACAATAGGGCGGGGAAATTTCCTGCCTTTTTCTTTTGCAAAACATTGACAAAAATATGGATATATGATATGATTAAGATATTCAAGAAGCGTTTTCTTGATGTGAAATAGTACATTAGCAATCAAATATTGAAAGGACATGAAAATGGAAGGTATCGGTAATACAAACAGAATAATAATGAAAGCGCCGAAAGTAATTTTGGTAGCAATGACAATTTTTGGACTTCTGATGATATTTTTTTCTTTCTGGATTGGTATAGGGATATTGGTAGCAACAGGGATATTCCTTTACGTTTGTCTCCGAAGAATCCCTGCCAGACCACCTTATGTTGGAGTAGTAGTTATTTGGGGGGAAAGGCTGCCAATAGTTATTCCAGAAGGATGGCATATTTTTGCACCTTTTTTTCCATTTATGTACACGGTTACTATGGTGAGCGTGGAAAAGGTTAATGTTGATACTACTTTTCCGAATATAAGGTGTAAAGCTCGGATTGAGGATCAAAAAGAGGAACAAGGAATTACTCCTTTTGCTGGCGGAGAGATTTCAGTGAAGATTTCTTATACTTATTCCCCTGATTACAAAGGAGAAAGAAGCGGTCAATGTTTGATCAGTTTTATCAACAGTGGCGGACACGAAGGAGTGCAGAAAATAATTAAAGATTTGATTGAAGAAGACCTTCGTGAAATGGCTCGCACTAATAGCTGGGAAGATATTACCTTTTCTTCGGAAATTAAGGGAAGGTTGGTTAAGAAGCTTACTGGCGAAGAGTTAACTGAAGAAATAGCAGAGGAGCTTAATAAGAATGGTCTTCCTGATATAGCAGATTTGGGTGTTAAAATCAGCAGATTCAATGTTGGTGAAGTAAAAGAACAAGGGGAGCTAGCAATAGCTGCTGAGAAATTTGCTAAAGAAGTACAAGAACGAAGAGGAGAAAACGAAGAAATGGAGTTCGTCTATGAATGGGTTAAAAAACTTAAAAGAATGGGCGTCTCTCCTGATGTGGCATTAGATACTATTCAGGTTGAAAGGGGCAAAGCCGAAAAAAAGATTAGAGCTTTTAGGGGATTTGAGACAACTGCTAAGGCGTTTGGAGAAGGGCTTAGTGGTATACTTAAAAAACCCTAAAAATAGTAAAACAAAAAAAGGGAAGTCATTATCGACTTCCCTTTTTATCATTCTTAATTTTCTTTTTTTTGTTTTCTGAAGATTAAAAAGTTCGACCAAGTTTTTCCCAGGCTTCTATCGGAGTCATTTTGCGTATATCTTCATCGCTATAACCTGCTTTTTTTAATCCTGCTCTCATTTTTCTTGTTATCATAGTAGGCATTTGAACCTTTTTCTTTCGTTCTTTTCTGGCTTCAGTTATAGTCATAGGTTTGGTTTTTTCTTTTGGCTCTTTCCTTTCTTTAATTTTTTCTTTTATAGCTTCGGTCGTAGTTATAGGTTTAGTTCTTTCTTTTGGAGGCGGTGGACTACCCATTGCTGTTGTTCCTGGTGTAGGCGTTTGAGCTGTTCTCCATCCTGTTCTTTGCATTCTGTCTTCAGTCACTGCCTCAAAATATTTAGTGCCTCCGTAGTTTTCATTTATAAACTTTTTAAATTCATTATTCCAAACCTCTTCATCGCTTTTACGCGTTAGATTGTTTTTTCGTTTGAATTCAGCAAGAACTTTATCCATAGTTTTATGGGCAGTATTTTGGCCCTCTTTGACTTGACGGTTAACTTGCAACCATCTATCTCTGTCAAATTGAGCTAAACAGGCCATTAATACCTCTGGGTCTTTTAAGCTTTCTGGCTCCCAATCTTTAATATGTTCTCTTGCCTCTCCAACAGCTTTAGTCACTGCTTTTTGTGGGGATAAGCCCTTATAACCCCTAATTCCAGCAACTGCCGCTATTTTAGCTAAACGAGGATCTCTTCTTAATGTACGACCAGTCATACCTGCTTGCTCAGCGTGTTTTAATAACGGAGCTATAATTTTAATAAATTCCTTATCTTCTAATATTTCTTGATCAGACATATCTTTCCACCTGCGGATTTTCCTAGCATCAGTAAATAGGTCTTGAGCATCGTTTGTTATTAAGTTTTTAATTAATAATCCTGCACCCTCAGCTCCTGAGGCCGTTCTTGTTAGAATTTTCGCAGCTGATGCTGTTCCTGATTCCTTTTTAGCTTTTTCTATTGATTTTTCTATAACAGGTCTTATGTTGCCGAATTCTCTGACTTTTTCAGGTAGCAGCCATTTTAAAGGAGCAAGCGGTTTTACTCCTTTATATCCCCAAGCTCCTACTCTTGATACGGCTCTAGACACTTTGTCTACTGCCAATCTTGCAGGTCTTTCAACAATTGGCCTTATTCCTTTTTGAGCTATTCTTCCTCCTACCCATTTTGCCCCTCTTCCAGCTGCTCTTTGGGTTCCTTTGGCAAAGTTTACTACTGTCTTAGCGCCTATGGCTGATGTTTGGAGCCCAAAGACAAATCCAATGCCGAGAAAGATTGCTGAGACAAAATAGGGAAGAATGTTATTAAAGAGGGGCGTTTCTCCTGTTTCTGGAGCTGTAATTGAGGTAGGGACATACGTTACTAGTAAAAGTCCCAAATAAAGAAAGAAACCGCAGGTTACTCCAATAAATGACCAGCTAATAAACTGCTCCCACCATTTATCAAAATATTTTCTAGTCATAGGTAAAATATAACAAGCAAAGGCCAAAGGAGAGAGAATAACTAACAACCAAATAACAAGATATCTTAAAATGAAGAGAATAGTAAAGAGAAATAAAATGAAGCTTAGGACAAAAAGGAACCCAACCATAATAACAAGCTGGAGGATACGTTGTTGGGTTTCTTCAATCGTTGTCTTCCAATCAAAACCAGCAAGGATTTGCTCAACTTTTGCACCCATAACCTTACCAAAAGCATCTGCTTTTAAATCTTGGATAAAAAAGTTCATTACAATATTTGAAGCGTCAACAATTATTCCACAAATAACAGGAGCAAAGTTTACTAAAAGAGCAACAATGATAAATGTTACTAAGAGTTTTTTTGTTTCATAACCAGCTAACCGCAAAATAGTGGCAATAGCAATATAGACCAGAATTAAAACCAGGAGCATATTTACGAATCCTTGGGTAACCCCTAATCCAGTATCTATTATTGGATTGTTTGCTGGGTTAGTGTAACTTAGACTAATAAAATTGGGACTTAAGACCCAATTTAAAAAAGAACCAACTAAACCTACGTTCCAAATCGCGAATTTTACCAAAAGCCAAATAATTAAAAGAAAAGGACGAGTAGCAATCCATGTAGCTAAGTTCTCCACCCACCCTGCTGAAGCTGATCTGGCAAATGTAAGTCCAAAAAAACTAAAAAAGAAAACAAAGAGAATTGTTTTCTTTTTACATAGATTAAATAGAAAGTTTTTAGTTTTCCCCAGCATTAAAATATTATAACATTTTAGATAATTTAATCCAATCTTTAATAGATAAAGTTTCAGCTCGTTGGGAGGGTTTGATATTGTTTTTCAAAAGCAAATCATTAATTTCTTGTTTATTTAATTTTAACCCATTTGCTAGGTTATTGGCAAGTTGCTTTCTGGGATGAGCAAAACCAGCTTTGACGATTTTGAAAAACAGGTCAACGTCAACATCTTTATATTTTCTCTTAGGAACTATTTTTATAATTGCTGAATCTACTTTTGGTTTTGGCCAGAATGACTTGTTTGAGATATATGATATGATTTTTGCTTTAGAGTAAAACTGAACAGACACTGCCAGGATGCTCATCTTAGGCGGGCGGGCGCATATTCTTTGAGCTACTTCTTTTTGTATTATCAGAATCATTTCCTTTGGCGGATTTTCTGATTCTAAGAACTTCCTAATTACTGGTGCAGTAATGTAAAACGGTAAGTTGGCTACTAATTTGTAATTTTGAATTTTGAATTTTGAATTTTGAATCAATTTTGAATTTTGAATTTTAAATTTTAAAATATCTTGGTTGATGATTTCAACATTTTTGAAATCTCTTAGAACTTGTTTAAGAATCTGACACATCTTTTTGTCTTTTTCCACTGCAATTACTTTCCCTGCCCTTTTAGCTATTTTTTGTGTTAAGGCGCCAATCCCGGGTCCAATTTCTAAAACAATGTTTGCTGGTTTAAGTTCAGCTGCTTTAATAACCTTGCTAATAATGCTCTTGTCAATTAGAAAATTCTGACCAAGTCGTTTTATAGGTTTGATTTTGTATCTCATTATTAAATAATAGCACAAATATTGAGGTTCGACCTCCATAATTTTTAATTATTGAGGTCGAACCTCCTTAAATTGGGGGTGTGGAAAAAGCACTTGACCTGTGTTTTCAATAATGTAAAATAGTAGAATAAGGTTAATTTATTTTATCCAATTAAAGGAGATCTTATTATTCATAAGTTTCAATTTGTTCAATCGCTTTTAGCGATTTTACCTTTTATTAAAAACAAGATAAGAGATTATATCAGAAAATCTTTTCAGCAAGAGGTTTTCTTTGCCTTAACAGCAGTCTTAGCTGCTTTTTTATTTGCAGGTTCGCTTTTGGGCTTATTCTCAAGTTTAAAACTACCCAGTCAGATATCAGCTAGTTTAATTTCTCAAGATTTATTTGCTAACCCAAGTAAAAACTTTCTTAGAGAATCTCCTGAAATGACTTTTATCCAAAAGAACAGTATGGTTGGGCTTTCTCCGCCAGTAACAATTACTCCACAGGTTTTAGGGAGCATGTTGGGAACCATTGAAGATGAGGCAGAAGCAAGAAATGGAATTATTGAATATATTGTAGAATCAGGAGATACCTTTTCTTCTATTACAGCTAAATATGATGTTTCTCTTGAAACAATTTTATGGGCCAATGACTTAAGCTCAAAATCAATAATTAGGCCTGGCCAGAAACTTGTTATTCTGCCAGTTTCAGGAGTTGTTTACCATATTAAAAAAGGAGATACATTAAGTGAGATTGCAGAGACATATAAAGGTAAAAGTCCTGAAATCATTACTTTTAACGGACTTTCAAGCGAAGGAGATATTTTCATAGGTGATATTTTGATTATTCCTAATGGCAAGATGCCTGCTCCAAAGACCTATTATGCCGCTTCCCAGGTTCCTATTGGTTCAAGTTATTTTATCTGTCCTCATGCTGTTTGTAGAATTACTCAAGGGCTTCATTGGTATAATGCTATTGACTTTGGAGGTAAATGTGGAGACCCAATATATGCTGCAGCAGCAGGCATAGTGCAAAGGGTAAAATATGGTTGGAATGGAGGAGCTGGAAATTATTTAACAATTTTACATCCTAATGGAGTAGTAACAATGTATGGTCATATTCAAAAGAGCTTGGTTGCTCCAGGCCAAGCAGTTTCTCAAGGTCAGATGATTGCTTTAATGGGAGGTAAGCCAGGAACTTCAGGAGCTGGCAGGTCAACTGGGTGTCACGTGCATTTCGGCGTGCGCGGCAGCCGCAACCCCTTCGCCCGTTAAAAACTAGCCTAAATCAATAAACCGAGTTTATAGAATTCTATAGACTCGGTTTATTGATTTTTAGTTTGGGGTTTTCTTTTTCCCAAAAATTTGCTATGATTAAAAAACATGAGGAAGATATTTTCAATAATCTTTTTGAGCTTGTTGTTTTTTTCTTTAACTATTAATTTAGTCCAGGCGAAAGATGCAGATTGGTGTAAAAATATTCCAATTGAAAAGAGAGTTGGAGGCCTTGTTCCTTGTGGCCGGTCTTGTGATGATCCAACCACGGATGAGATTGATGAGTCAGATCCTTGCCAACTTTGTGATTTTTTTGTAATGCTTGATAAATGGATTGACCGTCTTTTGTTTATGGTTGTTCCGCCCTTAGCAGTGTTAATGATAGCAATTGGCGGAGGTATGTATATTATTAGCCAGGGACAGCCAGAAATGCTTTCTCGGGCAAAGAGATTATTCACAGCAGTTGTTATTGGTCTCTTGATAATTTATGGCGCTTTTCTCATTATTGGAACACTCCTTTGGGCTATTGGCTTAGCTGATTGGACAACTGATATTTATCAAAATTGGTGGAGCCAGGGTTTGTTTGAAATTCCTTGTCCGTAAATCAATCGCCCCCATAGCTTAACTGGAAAAGCAATAAGGGTCCGTAGCTCAATTGGTGGAGCAGATCCCTCTTAAGGATAAGGTTGAGCGTTCGAGTCGCTCCGGACCCACATACATATGTTAACTCCAGAAGAAAAAACAAAAATAATTGAGAAGTATAAGTTGCATAAAGCAGATACTGGATCTGACGAGGTCCAGATTGCTTTGCTTTCCGAAGAGATTAAACAACTGCTTTCTCATTTGAAAAAGCATTCAAAAGACCTTCATTCTAAAAGAGGGCTTTTGAAAATGGTTTCTAAACGGAGAAAATTATTGAAACACCTTAAAAAAGAAAGCGAAAGGAGGTATAATAAGATAATTAAGGCCATTGGCCTTAAACGATAAATTTATGGTATTTAAACATAGCGGACAACGAGTTGGAGTGCTGATTGATGTTCAGAACATGTATCACTCTGCAAAGAATCTATATAATGCCCGGGTTAATTTTCGGGAGATTTTAAAATTAGCAGTAAGTGGAAGAAGCTTAATCAGAGTTTTTGCTTATGTGGTCAGCACAAAAACAGGAGAAGAAAAGCCATTTTTTGAGGCCTTAACCAAACTTGGTATTGAAACAAGAGTAAGGGAGCTCCAGGAATTCTACGGAGGCCAGAAAAAAGCTGATTGGGATGTTGGAATAGTTATAGATGCTATTAGGATAGCTCCAAGCATTGATGTTTTGGTTCTTGCTTCAGGAGACGGCGACTTTATCTCTTTGGTTGAGTATCTAAAAAACCAGGGGAAAAGAGTAGAGATTATTGCTTTTGGCAAATCTTCTTCTTCCCGTTTGAGAGAAGTATGTGATGAGTTTATTGATTTAGAAAAGGCGCCCAAAAAGTATTTATTGAAGAAGTAATATTTATGAAATTTAGTTTAAAATTAGATGGGAAAAACATTGAGGTTGAGATTAGAGGATTGGCTGAGCAGGCAAATGGAAGCGCTTTGGTTCGTTGCGGTGATACTTTAGTTTTAGCCACTTGCGTAATGAGCAAGCAAGACCGGGAAGACCTCGGTTTTTTTCCTTTATTTGTTGAATATCAGGAAAAGTATTATGCAGCAGGAAAAATTAAGGGTCCCAGGTATATTAAAAGGGAGAGCAGGCCATCTGATGAGGCGGTTTGTAATTCTAGGTTAATTGATAGGTGTATTCGGCCAAGGTTTCCAAAAGGTTTGACCAAGGAGATTCAGGTGATTGCAACCGTTCTTTCCTGGGATGGTGAAAACGATCCAGACTTACTTAGCTTAATAGCTTGTTCAATTGCTTTGTCTATTTCTGATATTCCATGGGACGGTCCTTTAGGAGCAGTGAGAGTTTGCCGAAAAAACGACAAGTTTATTTTAAACCCTTTTTATGAAGAAAGAAAAGACACTGATATGAATATTGTTTTTGTAGGCCTTTGCGACAACAAAGAGTTCTTAATTAATATGATTGAAGGAAGCTTCCAGCAGATAGGAGAAAAAGCAGTTTGCCAGGCATATGATTTTGCAGAAAAGCACATTAAAAAGATTATTGAGTTTCAAAATGATATTAAAAAGAAACTTGGAAAAGAAAAGATTATTTGCCAGCCAGGCGCAAAAGACCCGGACTTAGAAAAAGAAATTAAAAGGTTTTTAGGGGATAAATTTGAGAAAGCATTTTTCCAAAAAGATAAGATTAAAAGAGAGGAACAACTTGATAATTTAACAAAAGAGCTTAGCTTATTTATTGAGGACAAATATGAAGATATTGATAAATTAAAATACGCTTTGAGCTTTTTAGACAGAGAAGCGGATAGATTAGTTCATGAAAATGTAATAAAATATAATAAGAGGGTTGACGCAAGGAAATTAGACGAAATTAGAAAGATTAGTTCAGAAGTAGGACTTGTTCCCAGAGCCCACGGATCAGGATTATTTTCCAGAGGGCAGACAAAGTCGTTATCTATTTTGACCTTAGGCGGCCCGGGCGATCAGCAGCTGATAGAGGGAATGGAGATTGTTGGGGATAAGAGATTTATGCACCACTATAATTTCCCTCCTTATTCAGCTGGAGAAGTAAAACCATTAAGAGGGCCTGGTAGAAGAGAGATTGGTCATGGCATATTGGCTGAAAAAGCCCTCTTGCCGCTGCTTCCTGATTCTGAAGAGTTCCCATATACAATAAGGATTGTGTCTGAAATCGTTTCTTCAAACGGCTCAACATCAATGGCTTCTGTGTCTGGCTGTTCATTAGCTTTAATGGATGCAGGAGTTCCTATTAAAGACTTAGTTACCGGGATTGCTATTGGCTTGATTAAAAATGAAGAAACAGGCGAGTATAAATTATTAACTGATATTCAGGGTCCGGAAGATCATCACGGAGACATGGATTTTAAAGTAGCTGGCACTAGACAGGGAATTACTGTTATTCAAATGGATGTAAAAATTAATGGAATCAATAGAAAGATTATAGAAGAAGCATTAAACAGAGCCAAGAAAGCAAGAATTGAGATTTTAGATGTAATAGAGAAAACTATATCAAAGCCCAGAGCCGAGCTTTCTCCTTATGCTCCTCGTATTTTTACTATTCAAATCAATCCAAGTAAGATTGGCGAACTAATAGGACCAGGGGGAAAAGTTATTAATAAAATTATTGATGAGACAGGAGCAGAAATAGATATACAAGATTCAGGCCTTGTGTTTGTTACTTCAGAAACAGAAGAAGCAGCGAAAAAAGCAGTTGCTTTGATAAAAAACATTACTAGAGAAGTTAAGGTTGGAGAGGTTTTTCAGGGAAAAGTAAAAAGGATTCTGGAGTTTGGGGCTTTTGTTGAAATTATACCTGGTCAAGAGGGATTAATTCATATATCTAAATTGTCTGATAAAAGAGTAAGAAAGGTGGAGGATGTTGTAAAGATTGGAGATATGGTCTCAGTTAAAGTAATTTCAATTGATGAACAAGGCAGGATAAACCTGTCATTATTAAACAAGTAATATTTATGCCCATAGAGGAATCATCAATTCAAAAAAGCGCTATCAGGACAATGAAAAAAGACATTGCCCGTCTTCAGCAAGAAATGGCAAAGAAAGGCATGCCTGTTCCAGAGAGAGGTATCAGGTTAAGAGCAGAAGAAGAACAAAAGAGAAAACAAGAGGGAGAGAGAAGAAAAATAGCAGAACAAGGGAGGAGAAGAAAAGAAGCTGAGAAATTAAAGGGCTTAGAAGAACAAGGAAGAAGAATTGCTGAACAAGAAAGAAGAATTGCTGAACAAGAAAGATTAAAAGCAGAGCAGGAAAAAAAGAGAAAAGAACAAGATATTGCTGAAGTTGAACAAGTTTAACAAGTTGAACAAGTTGAAGAAGTTATAGAAAAAAAGAAAGAAGAAAAGCCAAAAAGCAGAAGAGATATTCTGTTTGAAGAAAAAGAGCGCTTTAGAAAAGAAAAAACCGAGCTTAAGAAAAGAATTCAAGAGTTAGCCAAACAGAAAAAGCCATTAGAGTTACAAAGAACAGTAGTAATGGGAGAGTTGGAAAGAGTGAAGAAAGGTTTTCAGTTCATTGCAGCTAAGGAAAAGAAAATTGAAGAAGTCCAGAGATTAATTGAAGAAAAAGAAAGAGCAGCAGAAACAGCAAGGCAGAAAAGACGGATAGAAAAACAAAGGTGGGTAATAGAAGAAAAACGTAGAGAATTAGAAAAGAAGAGATGGCCCTGGGATGAAAAGATAAAGAAATTAGATGCCAGAATGCAAACAATTGAATCTCAGGCCAAGCAAATAGAACTTAAAGAAGAAGAATTATTCGCAAGACAAGCAGAGATTACTGAAAGAGAAGGAAAGATTCAGTTAGAATCAGAAAAGACTGCATTGCAAGGAGAACTCAAAAACCTTGAAGCATTAGGAGAGTCGTTTGAAGCAGAGAAAGCTGAGCTGTTTGGGAAGATAAATAAAGTTCAGGCAAGCTTAAAAAGTGTTTTAGCAGAAGAAGGAAAGATTGAGGAAAAGAAGAGGATGGTTGAGCAAGAAGAAAAAACAACTGAAGACTTAGGCGGGAAAAAAGAATTAGAAAAGGAAAGGTGGGGCATAGAGGAGAGAAGAAGAGAAATTGAGACAAAGAGATGGGAAATAGAGGAAACAAAACAGAAATTAGAATCCCAAACCAAGAAATTAAAGAATAGGCTTCAAACATTAACAGAGAAAAGAAACGATATCTCCGCTAAAATAGCAGACATAGATAGAAAAATAGAAGGGAGGCCTGAAGAGCCAGAGAAGGCCGAAGAAAAAGTTGAGGAAAAGCCAGTTGAGGAAAAGCCAGTTGAGGAAAAGCCAGTTGAGGAAAAGCCAGTTGAGGAAAAGCCAGTTGAGGACAAGCCAGTTGAGGACAAGCCAGTTGAGGACAAGCCAGTTGAGGACAAGCCAGTTGAGGACAAGCCAATTTCTATTTCTGCTTCGACTGAAAGAGAAAGCAGAGTTGCTGAAGCCAAAAAAAGAATTGAGGCATTGAGGAAAGCAGTAAAGAGGGAAACAGGCACAGAAGAAGATGAAGCAGCAAAAAGAAAAGAGCAGGAAAGAAAAGAGCAGGAAAGAAAAGAGCAGGAAAGAAAAGAGCAGGAAGAGAGAATAAAACAAGAACAGGAAAAGAAAAGAAAGGCTGAGAAAATGGTTGTGAAAGAACAAAGGAGGAAAGAATTATTAGAACGGCTGCGTTTGCCTTTGAAAGTAAAGAAAGAACCTATAAAATCTGCTCCAGCAGCAAAGCCATCTCCAGAATTTATTAGGGTTGTTCCTAAAAAACCAACTATTAGGGAAAAACTTTGGCTCAGAATTTTAATTGTAAGCATTATTTTAATTATCTTAGCCGGCGTTGGTACTTTTTGGTATTGGTTTTTCAGAATAAGAAAACAAGCACCTGCATCACCAGTTGAAACGCAAGAAGAAGAGATTCCTCCTGAGGAAGAAGCGCCTCCTGAGGAAGAAGCTCCAGAGGAAGAAGCTGAGATAACCCTGGTCTTTATTGGCGAATTCCTTGAAGTCCCATTAAGAGTAAGACAAGGACCTGGAACAAGCTACCCTGTAATAGGCGTTGTTTATGCTGAAGAAAGTTACCCTTTATTGGAAGAGTCTGAAACATGGTACAAGATAGAACTGGAAGATGGGACAACAGGATGGATATCAGCTGAATATTCATATAAACAAGAGTAAACAGAGACCGGGTCTCTGAGAGCTCATGAATAAGAAATTATTAACAGAATTAAAAGAAAAATTAGAAGAGCAAAAAGCTTCAATTGAAGCTGAACTTGGGAAATTTGCTAAAAAGGATGAAAACCTTAAAGGTGACTGGGATACAAAATTTCCTAAAGCAAATAGCGGCGCTGGTGGCCAGATTTTAGAAGATGCTGCTGACCAAGTAGAAGAGTATGTAAACTTGCTTCCTGTTGAGCATAATATGGAGCTCAGGCTCCAGAATATTAATTTAGCTTTGGAAAAGATAAAAAAGGGTAAATACGGAAAGTGTGAGAATTGCGGCAAGAAGATTGATGAGGAGCGGTTAAAGGTTTATCCCGAAGCTCGGCAATGCGGTAAATGCGAAAAGTAAAAAAACGCCTCGCGAATAAGGCGTTTTTTGATTGGAGACGGTGGGATTCGAACCCACGACTTCCTTCCTAAATAGGAAGGAGCTCTCCCAACCTGAGCTACGTCCCCGAAGGAACTGTGCCCCTGGAAGGATTCGAACCCTCAACTACTGCTTCGAAGGCAGTTATGTTATCCATTATACCACAGGGGCATGATAGTAATTCTACCAGAAAAGTTGAAAAAAATCAACTTTTGGGATAAGATAAAGTATTATGGAAATACCGAAAGAAGTAAAATCTATTGTTGAGAAATTAGAGAAAAAGGGATTTCAGGCCTATTTAGTAGGTGGCTGTGTGCGTGATTTACTGCGAGGAAAGGAGCCAGGAGATTGGGACGTGGCTACTAATGCCAAGCCAAAGGAGATTAGCAAGATTTTTCCAAAAAGCTTTACTAATAACAAGTTTGGCACAGTAACTGTTGGGGAGATTGAAGTTACTCCTTTTAGAACAGAAGAAAAATACACTGACAAAAGACATCCTGACAAGGTTGAGTGGGCAGAAACTATTGAACAAGATTTGGCAAGGCGAGATTTTACAGTGAATGCGATAGCAATGGATATTAATGGAAAGATTATTGATTTATTTGAAGGACAAGATGATTTAGAGAAGAAGATAATTCGGGCGGTTGGAAAAGCAGAAGACCGTTTTTCAGAGGATGCTTTAAGAATGCTTAGAGCGGTTAGATTTGCAACCACCCTTGCTTTTAATATTGAAACAAAAACCGGTAAAGCAATCAAGAAGAATGCTCCCTGGCTTCAGGCAATTTCTAAAGAAAGAATCAGAGATGAGCTTTTAAAGATTATTATGGCAGAGAAAGCAGCTGACGGAATAGAGCTTTTAAAAGAGATAGGGCTTTTGAAATATATAATTCCTGAGCTTGAAGAAGGTTATAAAATAAGTCAGAACAAGCATCATATTTACGAATGTTATGAACACGCTGTACTTTCTTTGAAATACGCTGCCAAGAAAAACTTTAACAAATATGTCAGATTAGCTTCTTTGCTTCATGATATTGGCAAGCCAAGAGCTAAAAGAGGCGAAGGCCCTGATGCTACTTTTTACGGTCATGAGGTAGTTGGGGCAAGGATGACAGCTCAGATATTAAACCGTTTGCGCTTTGCAAAAAAAGATATTGAAAAAATAGTTAAACTTGTTAGATATCATCTTTTTTATTACAATGTTGATGAGGTAACCGAAGCATCAGTAAGAAAATTAGTGCGCAATGTAGGCCCTGAAAATATGGATGAACTCTTAGAAGTTAGAATGGCAGATAGAATTGGTTCTGGCTGTCCTAAGGCAGAGCCGTATAAATTAAGGCATCTTAGATATATAATTGAGAAAGTTTCCAAAGATCCGATCTCTGTCAAAATGCTGAAACTCAGCGGTGATGTCGTAATGAAGATTTTAAACATTAAACCAAGTCCTAAAATTGGCTGGATATTGGATGTCTTGCTTGGATATGTATTAGCTGATCCTAAAAAGAATAAAAAAGACTTCTTGGAAAAAGAAGTTAAGAAATTAGGTAAATTATCAGACAAGAAATTGAAAGAAAAAGCTCAAGAGTTAAGAAAAGAAAGAGAAAAGGTTGTGATGAAGAAAGATAAAATGACAAGAGAGAAGTATTGGGTAACATAGCGGGGTGTAGTGTAATGGCAGCACGAGTTCTTCGGGAGAATTTAGCCCGAGTTCGAATCTCGGCACCCCGAACGGGCCTGTAGTTCAACGGTAGAATGGGGCATTCGCATTGCTCTGATGTGGGTTCAATTCCCGCCAGGTCCACAAATATATGAATATCCTTCAATTGTTAAAAAAATTAATATCAATTCCGAGTTATGTAGATGAGAAGAATAATGAAAAGGAGATTGGAGATTTTATTTATAAATATCTAAAACAATCCCCTTTCCCCTTTAAAGTTGAAAAACAAAAAGTTGAAGGTAAAAGGTTTAATATAATAGCCAGTGATGGAGCAAAGCCAAAACTTTTACTCATTGCCCACATGGACACGGTTGAGCCGAGGGGATGGCAAAAACACAACCCTTTTAAGGGGACTGTTAAAGGAAGTAAGTTATATGGTTTGGGCAGTATGGATATGAAAGGAGGGATGGCAGCAATTTTAACTGCTTTAAATGAATTTAAAAAGACAAAGGGATTAATGGTTCTTTTTTATTGCGATGAGGAGTATGATTTTAAAGGAATGAAGAAATTTATTAAAGAATATAAGATTTCTCCCCAATTGGCTGTTAGCGCTGAGCCAACGAATCTTAAAATTTGGAACGGGGCCAGAGGCATAATAAAAGTTTCCTTTCGGGTTGAGGGTAAAACTGCTCCTGCTTCAAGGCCAGACCAGGGGGAAAATGTAATTACAGGTTTGGTTGAAGCTGTTAAATACTTAGAAAAAACATTAAAAAAATATAGAACCGAAAATTTAGGTCCTTCAATTTGCAATTTATCAGCAATTTCAGGGGGGGGTAAACTTGGGAAGAGATAAATATGGAAGACAAATTGTAAGCCAGAGGGGAGATGCTGTCGCAGATATTTCTAAAGCAACGCTTGACATCCGTTGCGGCCATCCTGGCTTGAAATCTGATATTATCCAAAAAACTTTAAATAAATTTTTATCAAAAAACAAATTTAAATTAAGAAACTTTACCGTTTATCACGACTTGAGCGCATTTTATACAAATCCAAAGAAACTAAAATTAGTTGAAAAAGTTATAAAAGATGCTATTGGTAAAGTAGCCTATCTTGATCTTCAAGAGTTGGGCTATCAGGATATTCAGATGATAAATGAAAAATTAAAAACTCCATCTTTTTCTTTTGGCCCAAGAGGAGGTCATAGACATCAGCCAGATGAATGGGTTAATATAAAAGACCTTGACAAAGTTAAAAAAGTTTGTCAAAATTTAATTAGAGAATATTGTTTAGCTCTTTAACTTTTTAATAAGGAGGCGAAGAAATGCTAAAAATAGTTGATATGAAGGGTAAGCCCAAGCTAAGGAGAGAGGCAGCAGAACTTTACGCTGAGATTTTTAAAGAAAAACCCTGGAGCGAGAACTTTCGTCCCGAAGAAGTAATGATCCGTATGGGCGAACAGTGCGATGGGATTAGTCCATCGATAATGCTAGCTAGCGTTAAATATGGCTTTAAACGCAGAAAAGTAGTTGGTTTTAGTTGGCTCTATGAGATTTTTCAAGACGACCTTAAAGAAGGGACTCGTTATTCTCCAGAATTGAAGTTTTTATTTGGAGGTAAAAAAAGAGTTTTCTATTTTCAAGAGGTAGGAACAAAAAAAGAATATCGGAGAAAGGGTATTGGAGAAAAAGTAATCCGGAAGATTTTGAAAAAGGCAAAAAGAGCTGGCGCCAACTCTATAGTTCTTTCTACCAATTCTAATGCTAAAGCAGCTAGAGCATTATTTTCCAAGGTTGGCTTTAAGGATTCAGGTATAGTTCGACCAGCAACAACACCAAAAGAATTAGACCGAACTTATTGGATTCTTGAATTAGAAAATTAAGAGCAATATTAAGGAGCAGTAATTTTAAACTGCTCTTTTATTTTTGAAAATAAAGTGCTATAACTAAATCAGAATATGAGAAAATTATTACTCGTTAATAAAAAAGATAAAGTCATTGGGCTTGAGACGAAAGAGAAATGTCATCAAGGTAAAGGCATTTTACACCGTGCCTTTTCTGTTTATGTTTTTAATGATAAAGGCCAGCTTTTAATTCAAAAGAGAAGCAAGTATAAGCCATTATGGCCTCTTTATTGGGCAAATACTTGCTGCAGTCATCCTCGTAAAGGTGAGGATTATGTAAAAGCAGGAAAAAGAAGATTAAAAGAAGAGCTTGGTTTTGCCTGTCCTCTTAAAATGATTGATAAGTTCCAATATCAGGCAAAGTATAAAGATGTTGGTTCTGAAAATGAGATATGCGCAATTTTAGTTGGGAAGTATAATGGGAAGATAAAAGCAAGTCCTAAAGAGACAGCTGACTGGAAATGGGTTGATATTGATAAACTGCAAAATGATTTTAACAAGAATCCTGATAAATATGCTCCTTGGCTGAAAATAGGATTAAAAAGATATTTGAAAATAAAAGAGAAAGAATTAAAAGATAGAGAAGATTTAGAACTATTTTTAAAACAGACAGCAGTAATGATTAATCCAGTAATGCAGGAGCTTTTAGAATCATATATTGATAAGAAATTCCATAAACTTATCAATTATCAGGTTTCTACTGGCGGTAAAAGATTTAGGCCAGGATTAGCAATTATTTCTTGCAAGCTTTTGGGAGGGAAAATAAAAGATGTTTTGTATCCTGCAGCTGGGCTAGAGATTTTACACAACTGCACTTTAATTGTTGATGATATTATTGACCACAGCCAAACGAGGAGAAACAAACCCACTGTTTGGTTTAAGTTTGGCAAGTCCATTGCTGAATGCATGGGAATAGATTATTTAGCAGCTGCTTTTGAAGGAGCAAACCATTCAAGAAATCCAGTTAAGATTTCTGAAATCTTTGCTGAAACCTTGAAAACAGTTATTAATGGCGAGATTTTAGATATTTTATTTGAACAGCGAGGAAGAGAGCAAGAGCCATATATTGTTAAGAATCGCTACCAGAAAATTACAAATCAGAGATATTACGGAATGATAAGCAGGAAAACAGCTATTTTGGCTCAGAGTTGCTGCGAAGTTGGCGGGATTTGCGCTGAAGCTTCAAAAAAACAATTAGAAACATTAAAAGATTATGGGGTTAATCTTGGCATAGCTTTTCAGATTAGAGATGATATACTTGATATATTTGGCAATGAAAGAAAGTTTGGCAAAAAGATTGGCAAAGATATAGAAGAAAGAAAACTGGGCAACATTGTTATTCTTTCTGCTTTAAGCGAGCTTTCAAAATCAGATAAAAACAAGATTCTAAGAATAATTAGAAAGAAGGAAATAAAAAATAAAGATATTAAAGAGGCAATAAAATTAATTAAAAAAACAAATGCTTATCAAAAGACATATTGTTTGGCAGAAGAGTTTGCAGAAAAAGCTAAGGAGCAATTAAAGGTTTTACCTCAAAATAAATGGAATAATATTTTAGAAGAGTTTGCTGATTTTGTGATTCAGCGGGAAAAGTAATATGACAAAGAACAAAACAATTGAAATTGAATCAAAAGAACAATTTGATATTATCAATTTAACTGATGAGATTATATCTTTTGTAAAACAGAGTGATATTAAAAATGGTTTAGTTAATATCCAAAGCTTGCACACAACTGCTGCTATTTTTGTTCAGGAAAACGAACCCCTGCTTTTAGAGGATATTAAAAAGTGTTTGAACAGGTTAGTTCCTCAAAATATAGAGTATAATCACAATGACTTTGGCCGAAGAACAGTTAATCTCTGCAATGATGAATGCCGCAATGGTCATAGTCATTGCAAAGCAATATTTATGCCAACTGCTGTTTGTTTGAATTTAATTGATGGTCAAATTCAACTCGGCTCCTGGCAAAAGATTCTATTCATTGAATTAGACAAAGCAAAAGACAGAAAAATCCAAATCCAAATCCTCGGAGAATAAAAAATAATATATGGCTAAAAAAGAAGCCAAAGATTTTATTAATTTAGGAGTGGTTGTTAATGATAAAAACGAGGTTTTAATGATTCGTAGAGTAAAAAAAGAATCTGGAAAGGAGGGAGCAATTTTAGAGTGGGCTTTTCCAGGAGGCAAGCAGATATTAAATGAAAGCAGAAAGGAATGCGTTGAAAGAGAAGTTTTAGATGAAACCGGTTATGATATTGAATTAGTCAGAGAAATATCTTTGCGAATTCATCCCCAGATTTTAGTATTTATTGTTTATCATTTTTGTAGATTAAAATCAGAAAACCCCGTTGCTAAACCAAAAGAGCCACATGAAATAGCTGAAATCAAATGGGTTAAAAAACAAGATATTAAAAACCTGGTTACAACTCATCTTGACGAAAAAGTCAGTCAAGAGCTCGGAATAGAATAAAACTAAACCAGGTTTAGCTTTCAATCGGTTTGAAATTTGACAAGATTGTTTGAACTGATAAAATAGAATTAGAAATTAAATTTGTAGCATATGACTAAAAAAACAACTCATCAATTAGCTTCAAAAGAAATCGAAAGACTCCTTGATCAACAAACAACTGTTATTCTTAATGCGGTTGATGAAAAAATAGGAAAGATGGATAAAAGATTCAATTTCGTAGATCACGAGATAGTAGTTTTGAGGAAAAGATTAGAACAGATAGAAATGAGAGTCAATCAGAAGATCGGAAAGTTAACTACTTCAATCGATAAATTTTTGAAAAGGCAACAGATTTGGAGGACGAGTTTACATTAATGAAGGCTGACCTTAAAAGAGTTAAAACAGTGTTAAGAGAAAAGTTAGGAGTGGCATTGGATTAACAGAAAAAGTTTTAAAAGAACAGTTATCGTTTTGGTGGCTGTTTTTTGTTTTGCAGGTAAATTGCGTTAAGCCAGGCTTAACGCAAAAGTATTCCTTGTTTTCTTGCCCCGTTTGAAATCTTTGATTTCTAATGGGGTTGTTTTAGTTGGGATTTAGTTTATGGTATAATTAGTTAAGGAAGAAAATCAGAGTTGACACCATTTCTCTACTTTGCCAACTGCTACGACATTTTAATTTTGTCTTTACATTGTGAAACTTAATATATAGAATTATAAAATGTACGAAACAAAAAATACCCACAAAATATCCGCCCTTAATGTAACAAAGATAAGGAATGACTTTCCGGTACTAAACCAGGAAGTTTATGGGAAAGCTCTTATTTATTTCGATAATGCGGCAACCACACAGAAACCTAGAGTTGTTATAGATATTATAAACAAATTGTACTCCGAGCATAATAGCAATGTTCACAGGGGGGTTCATTATCTAAGTGAACAAATAACTAAAATGTATGAATCAGCCAGGAAAAAGGTTCAAGATTATTTGAATGCCCGGTATAACCACGAAATAATTTTTACTAGCGGAGCTACGGATTCCATTAATATAGTAGCTTATTCTTTTGGAGAGGCATATGTAAAAAAGAATGATGAGATTATTATATCTGAAATGGAACATCATAGTAATATTGTTCCCTGGCAGATGATGTGTAAACGAAAAGGAGCTAAACTGAAAGTAATTTCTATCAATAATAAAGGCGAATTATTATTGGATGAATATAAAAAAATAATTAATTCCAGAACAAAATTAGTAGCTATTGTTCATGTCTCAAATTCCCTTGGTACCATTAATCCTGTTAAAGAAATTGTAGCCATCGCCCATAAAAATAACATTCCTGTTCTAATAGATGGAGCCCAAGCAATTCAACACGGAAGTATTGATGTTCAGGATATAGATTGCGACTTTTATGTTTTTTCAGGACATAAGATATATGGACCCACAGGAGTAGGAGTTTTATATGGAAAAGAGCGCTGGTTGCAGGAAATGCCTCCATACCAGGGCGGGGGAGATATGATTGAGCGTGTAAGGTTTGAGCGCACCACTTACGATGAATTGCCTTTTAAATTTGAAGCCGGCACCCCTAATTACATTGGCGTCATTGGAGTGGGTGCGGCGCTGGATTATCTGACAGGCATCGGATTAGATAATATAAAAAATTATGAAAAAAAGTTGTTGGATTATGGAACGGCTAAGCTTACGGCCCTAAATGAACTGAAATTATACGGCACAGCGGAAAACAAAACTTGTATTTTTTCTTTTTTATTGAACAACATTCATCCATATGATGTCGGAATGCTTTTAGATAAAATGAGTATTGCAGTGCGCACCGGTCACCATTGCACGCAGCCTCTTTGGGAACATTATAAAATTGAAGGTAGTATTAGAGCATCCCTGGCTTTTTATAACACCCTGGAGGAAATAGATTCTCTGTATGAAGCGCTGAAGAAAATTCAAAAAATGTTCAAGTAAAATGACTATACAAGAAATACAGGAAGAAATTATTAAGGAATTCAAAATTTTTGACAACTGGATGGATAAATATAATTATCTGATTAAATTAGGAAAAGATTTGCCTCCAATTGATTCAAAACATAAAACAGAAGACAATCTTATCAAGGGTTGCCAAGTAAAGACATGGTTTCATTCCGCACTTAAAGACGGGAAAGTCTTTTATGATATCGATAGCAGATCTGTTATAATAAGAGGGATTATTGCTTTGTTAATAAGAGTTTTGTCTGGCCAGAAACCAGAAGACATTAAAAATGCTGATCTGTATTTTATTGATAAAATAGGGTTGAGGGAAAATTTCTCGCCTATCCGCACAAATAACCTTTGGGAAATGGTAAATCAAATGGAATCAGATGCCATTTTGTATGAAACAAAGATGAATACAAGTAAATAGAAAGGCGTTTTAAAATCTAATTTTAATACTTTTATGCAACAATGCCTAATTTATAATAACTCTTTGAGATTTTCCAGAGCCATTTATGGAATTTTAGCCTTGATTGCCTTTTTACTTCATAATTCCTGGTTGGTATTAATAACCAGCATATTGATGGTCATTGGAGCTGTTTCGATCAAATATAATCTTTTTTATCAATTTTATTCTTTAATTCTGAGAGGATTTCTGAAAGACAAGTCAGAGCCGCTCAAAAGAGATTCCGGAGAACTTGGTTTTGCCTGTGGTATGGGAGGAGGTTTTCTTTTTCTTGGTTTTTTGCTTTTGTATTTTAAGTTAGAAAGCCTGGCCTGGATTTCGGTTTTACTGACCTCGTTCCTTATGCTTTTGGCCGGAATTGCTGGTATCTGCGCTGCCTCTTTGATTTATGCTTTTTTCAAAAAGATTTTTAAGAAATAAAAAATGGAAAAAAACGAAAAATTTCAAAAAGAAAAAATAGGAAAGCCTGAATATATTAATAAAAATTGCTGGTTAGTCAAAAGTCTTAATTATTCCCCGGCTAAACGTTGTCAGTATTGTGAATTGAAATTCCACAATTGCTTGTTTTTTCAGTATCTAATAATCAGTTTGGTTTTAATCCTTTTTCTTCTCACTCTCTCTTTTTTAATTGAAGGGGAGATTTCAAAATTAGTAATTATCTCTATTTTTGTTTTAGTCATTACTTATGGTTACTTTTTTAACAAGAGCACGGAGAAGATTATCAAAGCTAATTTTGCTCAAAGAAAAGCCAAAGAGGCCTTAGAAGAATTGAATGAGAAACTTGAAGAGAAAGTCGATGAGCAGACAAAGGAGATTAAAAAGGCCTATGAGGTGGAAAAGAGGGCTCATAAAGAATTGAAAAGATTAGATGAAGCGAAGAATCAGTTTATTATGGCGACCCAGCATCATTTGAGGACGCCGCTGACGTCAATGATTGGGTATTTGGATTTGCTTTTTGGCGGCACTTATGGGAAATTTTCTCCAAAGATTAAAACAACTCTTTTAAAGTTCCAAACCTCAACCCAAAGATTAATAAAAGTAGTTAATGAATTTTTAGATATCACCCAATTTCAATTAGGCAAAGAAGTGGTTACTCTCCAACCAAATGTTCAAGTTGAGCCTGTCTTAAAAGAAATAATAGAGGAGCTTCAATTTGAAGTTAAAGCCAGAGGCCTTTATCTTAAATTAGAAAAATTAGGAAAGATACCAAAGATTAAGGCAGACCCTGAAAAACTAAAAGTTGCTTTATTTAATATTATTGATAATGGAATAAAATATACTCGTGAAGGAGGAATAAGTATAAAAGTAAATGTTAGTGATTCTAATATTCAAATTGCAGTTAAAGACACTGGAACAGGTATTCCTAAAGAACAAATAAAAACCCTATTTGATAGGACTTTTGAAAGAGGTAAAGAGGCAAAAAGAATTCATGGAGCAGGCAAAGGCATAGGTCTATATATTACTGGTCATATTATCAAAGCCCATAATGGTAGAATCTGGGCAGAGTCAGAAGGAGAGGATAAAGGAAGCACGTTCTTTATTGAGTTGCCGGTTGGATAATTTTATGTTAGGTTTTACGAGCCCGAATATCTGCCACTAATCAAGGTTTGTTTAAGCTCTTTATGATCTTGGCGATAATGGTATGCCTCTGAGGCAAACCATCCTTCGGGCGTACTAAAGACTTTCTCGAGAGCGTTACTTACATAAACACTTTCTTCAAAGCTGAAGTACTTGGATGGCTGACAGAGTTTCAGGCGTCTTTGGTCCCAATAAGGCGAAGAAATAAGCCGTGCTCCGTACTTTTTTTCATACCTACGGAAGTTTTTTTCCAAGTCCGAACCAGGTGTCACAAACACCGGCGAATAAAGAATGGAGTCGATTCCATATATATTTTCCACCAGAAAAGATATCGTTTCTTTTATTGTTTTTGGTGTTTCGCCGACATAGAAAATTACGTTAATGCGGAGTGCTAACTTCGGCATTCGAGAAATTCGTTTTACCAGTTCGCGCGTTTTAGCAAGATAATGTTTCGGATTCTTAGTTTTGTTCATGTTAATTAGGATCTCGGGACTAGCCGATTCCATACCTACGTTAACGACAACAAGTCCTGCTTCATATAGCTGGTCAAGATAAACTTCCCAATTGCAATCGGCTCGAAATTCTGTCGTCCATCTCACATTCGTTCGACTAAACACTTTCGCTAGTTCAAGAGTTGGCTTTGATCTCATACCAAAACTCGCTGCCAGGATAGCAAAGATATGATCTTTGCCCCAAAGATCTATAGCGCGGTTGATTTCAACCTCAAAGTGTTCGGTAGTTTTATAGCGGATTTTACCATGATTCATTCTGACACTGGTACAATACTCACATCGTGCCGGACAACCACGACTTTCTTCAACGAAAGGCGTAAATTGCCGGAACTCAGGATAGAGTTCGTATTTAAGCGGAGGGATATTGTCTAAGATCATTAATTCAGAGATACCAGAGTTGTCATGTATTTCTGTACCATCTCTGACTATAATGCCAGCGATATCAGATAGCGGTTGGTTATCTTGAATGTGTGAGACAATATTTTCCATCGCCTTTTCGCCTTCATCTTTTGCAAGAACCTGTAATTCAGGCGAATCGACAAAAGCAGAAGTGCCTAACATTCCTATGTGTTGGCCGCCAGCTACTCTCAAAGCTTGCGGTCTTTCTTCGAGCGCAATTTTAAGACAGTTAAGCGTCTCGATGTAATCAAAAGCACTCATGGAACTGACGCCGATGACGTCTGGTTTAATGTCTTCTATCATTTGACGAAGAACATTAAAATCTTCTGTTATTGAAAGGTCACAGATAACAACCGGAATCCCTTTGTCGTCTAGGTAGGTAGCAATAGAGAGTAAACCAGGATTGATGGCGGCCATCTTTAGGTTTTCTGGCGAAAATAAGGCGCCCGCCTGACCGAAGTCGGGCTTTTCTAAAAGCATTGGTGGATTTACCAATAAAACACTTGGAATGCTCATATTGTATCTCCTTTCGTTGTTTGTTTTTCATTTCTTATATGGATTAATTTTGCGTTTTTCTTTACTGCGTAGATGTTAATTTCTTGGCTGGTAGGTTTATCGCCCGCGTAGATGTCGACTCTTTTATGGTTTTTGCGCAGTTGTTGCGCTAACTTAATCAGTTGATGTGCTGGTTTATGGCCATAAAGGACGATATCTACTGGAGATTCATCGAGCCAAAAACGAGTTTCTAAGCTAGTAGATTTCTGTAAGTTCTCCGCCAAACGGCAAATTCTTTCCAAGCCGAAAGCAAATCCAACGGCTGGAACCTCAATATTTTTCTTGGATAATCTACTAATAAGTTTGTTGTAGCGGCCTCCACCTGCAATTTCAACTATAATCTGGTCATCGACCGTGACGTCAATCTCGAACACGATGCCTGTGTAGTATTCATGACTTCTTACCACGGCGAGATCGATTACCCCTGGAATGTTTAGTTTACCGAGTTCATTCACAATAGAATTAAGATCACTTACTGTTTCTGAGCACTCTAAAAACATTGCTTCCTCATCATTTATTGACTGTTTGGTTCCAGCAAGACAGAAATCCCATTGACTTTGAGTCTTTACGTCTGTCACATGCTCCGATAGAATCTTATTAGCCTTAGCAAGCCTGTTGATCAGTTGCTTAGCGTCGTTGTTTGCACGTGACTCGGCAATACTATCAAATATCTCTTTAAGAATAATACTTTCCTGGTAGGGAATCTTACATTTTTTACAAAGATGATTAAAAATGCGAATATCGCTTAGCCGAATCTTAATATGATTCTTTGGCACACCAAGGGTTTCCAGTCCGTTCGTTACTAACATAATGGTTTCGAGATTCGCATAATGGTTCGAAGTGCCAATAATTTCTGTACCTATCTGTGTGAAGTTTCTGGTCTTGGTTGCCGATAGGTTTGTTATAAGCTCATTGCGAAAACAATTAACTACATAGTAGACCTTAAGTGGAAAACCAGCCTGCAAGTCTTGTCCTATGTCAATCTGGCTGGCCAACCAGCGGGATATTGATATAGTTCCTTCTGGCACTAGCAGAGCCCGATTAGACATAGGTTTACTGTTATACGTGTCTACATAATCGAGAATGTCTATTTGGAAGGAACATTTTTGGTTCCATTCGGGCCACGGCGATCCACCCACTATTCTTTCATTGAAACTATCCATGCTTTCAATAACAGAAAGCTCGATTTTGTCATATCCCCAAAGCTGAAAAACTTCGGATATCTTAGCTGTTATAAATTCGCGCAGTCTTGCTTCATAGCCAAATATGTCTTTAAAACCAACATAGCTTGCCTTTGTACTCTTAAACATTTTTTCTCCTTTCTATATTCAATTTTCAAAGCCGAGAAACATTCTCGACGCACTATGATAATATAACAAAAAACACCCTTCTCTGTCAAGGGTGGCAGGCATTAAACTCTCGATATTAGGCATCGGGGTTTGTTTGCTTATATAATTTTAGTCTAATCCTCGTTTAATTTTTTCAGCCAAGCGTTCTAACTCTTTTTTTGAAGGTTTGTCCCCGTAATTATCCGGAAACTTAAACCCGAATCCATCGTTCAAAAATCGTGGAATGACGTGCAAATGGACATGAAGAACTTCTTGTCCGGCCGTCCTTCCATCAGCTAAGAAAAAATTAATTCCTCTGCATCTTATCCTCGATTTTCTAATTGCCGAGCTGATTTTTTCAGCCACTACCATCATTTTGCTTATATCAGTTTTATTCATTTCAGAAATCAATTCAGAGTGTTTTTTAGGGATAACTAAAACATGTCCCTTATTAATAGGTTTTATATCCATAAGGGCGAGAAAGTCTTTGTCTTCGTAAACCTTTGAACAGGGCAATTCTTTTTTTACAATTTTACAGAATATACACTTCATAGATTTTATAATTCTAAACTGTTTAATTATAGCATAGCAAAGAAATTATAATTTTTCAATAATTTTCTCTAACAAAAAAAACAGCAAAAAAGGTTCATGGGTTTGGAAGAGGCATAGGAGTATATATAACTGGTCATATTATTAGAGCTCATCATGGTGAAATCTGGGCAGAGTCAGAAGGAGAGGGCAAAGGCAGCGCATTCTTTATTGAGTTGCCAATTTGATTAAAATTTACTAAACTAAACTAGTATGAAGAAAACGATTCTATTTGTTGAAGATGATTTACCAACTATTGATGTTTACAAGACAGCTTTGGAACAAGCTGGCTTTGATGTTGACCCTATCCTTTTGGGTCAAGAGGCAATTAGAAGAATGCAAGAAGTAGAAAGGGGGGAAGCAATGAAGCCAGATTTGGTTTTGCTTGATCTTCTTCTTCCAGATATAAATGGTGTTGACGTTTTAAAAGAGATTAGAAAGCATGAGAAGACAAAAGATATACCTGTTTTTATCCTGACCAATTATACAGATGAACAATTAAAAGAAAAAGGACTTCTTCTTAAAGCTGAAAGATATCTTCTTAAGACAAAATATACTCCCAGCAACTTGGCTGAATTAGTTAAAAAGAAGTTGGGGGCTTGACCTGAAGGGTTGACAAGCTTGTTGGGTTTGCTATTATTGAAATATCTTTGAAAATTACTAAAATCTATGAATCGGGTCTCTCGTTTAACGAGAGGTTGGGCCCGAGGAGATGGCTTCTGCAATAGTGGAAGCCCGGCTTCCTCCGTAACCAGAGGATAACTGCTTCTTAATTGAGTCAGTGAGTAGTCCCGCCTTGGCGGGAAATCAAGGTGGCACCGCGGGAAACTTCTCGTCCCTGTTATTTACTTTAAGTAGATACCAGAGATGAGAAGTTTTTTATTACTTCTTAATTGTTCTTTAGAAAAGTACATTAACAAAATATAGACATGAAGGGAGATTTAAAATGAGATTAGTGCCTATTGGCGGTAGGATTAAGTCAGCGAGCGTTGGTTTAAACCATCTTTACGTTACAAACGATGTTGTTGAATTAAATACGGAGCTTAAGAAACTTCGCAAAAAACCCATGATAGAATTATTGGAGGCATTTTTTCCAAGCGATATCACGTATTTGAAACAAATGATGAGAGGCGTTGGTTTCTATCGCCCTGTTCTTAAAACGGATCAAGGAATGGCTGGTAATTTTCTTCCATTTTATATAAACCCGAATCATTCTAACACTGACTTATCAGTGAGAAAGATTTGTAAAGAAGAAGGATTGGCTATTCCAGAAGCTTACTATTTGTCTGATCAAAAAATAGTTGAATCGGTTCAAAGAGAGTTCAATGCATTTAATCTTAGAAAGGTTGATGAGATGCTTCAGCGAATCGGATCCACAAGAAGAGCAGACAAAGGACGAGCACCTTTCTTTTTGATTAGACCGGCACTTCCGAACAAGGAAATTGTTTTTGGTCAAGATTTAATCAAACGTGTAAGCAATTTAGTAAATGTTTTGCTTCAGGACGTTATTAAAAGAGCAAGCGAAGAGGAAAAAAAATATTCTGGATGTTGTCAAGTAGACAATTTACTTTACTGTCAGGCAGACGTTTTCATTCTTTCAGATGGAACAGTGACAGTTGAGCAAATTAATTGTCCAGACGTAGGAATGTTTTTGAACGAAATTCACAGCCCTTTTTCTAAAATTCTTCCATTAGTTCAGAAAATAGTTGGTTCGCTTCAAAAGGTTGTTTGTAGAGTATTAGTTGACAATATTAATAGCAAACAAATAGCGATAGTTACTCGCAACCAAGTATTAGAAAACCAAGAAGATATTCTTGAGCTTATGGAGATGGAAAGCCTAAAAAAGGGATTAAGTCGGCACGGAGTAGAATTAAATATATATTCTATTTCTCAGGTCGATAGAATTCCTATTGGTCAAAAAGTGATTCTTTTGAATGTTGATTATCAAGATGGACAATCAAAAATTGTTTTTGATAAGCATTGTAGCAAAGAGCTTACATTTTACCCAAACCCCTTTTTTCAAAGGATATGTCAGAATATTACCGGACTTCAAGAGGTAACGGTGCCATCTAAATATCATCATCAGTTTTTAGATATTATTCGTTCTATGCCTAAAAACGATGATGCAGTATTTAAGATATGGCATCGATTGGAAAAGTTGCTTTGTGGGTATGGTGTTAATTCTGATATAATAAATGCAGATATTGATTTTGAGATAGTTCCTATTTTCCGTCGTTCTCTACATTCGTGGCGTATACTTAACACAAGAATAGGACGATATAATGGAATACCACAAATCAAGCTGCGTTTAATTCCTGCTTGTCCACAAAATCTTATTCTTACCAGCGATAGTGGACCACGACTTCATGTTTTTCGCTTCATGTTTGTAAAATAAAAATATGAGTACTCTTAAGGAAATAGAACAATCGAATATTCTTCAAAAGGCAATCTCTATTGTAAAATCAGCTAAACAAGAGCTGTTAGTTACGATGGATTTAGCTGAAGAAATCGAGAGTCCTCTTCCTTCAGAGTACTTTTTTTTGCTTGATAAAAAGATGAAACAAGGAGTAAGAATTACAAGATTAGCTTTTGGAACTGTCGCTGATTTTAAAAGATTTAATAAAAGGCATAAAATAAGAGACAATAATTATAAATGTATTTTGGTAAAAAGCAAAAATTATAAAAGAATGCTTTTAATAGATGGTAAAAAACTACTTTTTGCTGTTGATAGCAAAAACAAGAGAAGATTTTTCTATACTACAGATTTACAATACATTAAAAAATTCTCTCAATATTTCCATAAAGAATTAAAAAGGAGCTTAACTCTTTAAACAAAAAGAAGTTCATGGGGGTTGACAAAGAGTTCTGTTTTGATAGGATGAAATTAGTAAGGAAGATAATGATTATTTGTCCGTTGGAAAACGGACTTTTTTAAAACTATGGACATGAAGAATTTTACATCAGCGATTTCTCAAATTGCTGAAGAAAAGGGGATTGCTGCGGAAAAAGTGATTGAGAGCATTGAAACAGCAATAGCAGCTGCCTATAAAAAGGATTATGGTGAAAAAGGCCAGCTCATTAAAGCAAAGCTTGATCCTAAAACAGGAAAAGCTAAGTTTTGGCAAATAAAGTTAGTGGTTACTGAAGATATGATTTACTCTGAACAGGAATTGGAGAAATTGAAAGAGGAGCAGAAAGAAGAAAAGGAAGAAGACAGGAAAATCCGTTTTAACCCGGAAAGACATATTATGTTAAAGGAGGCAAAGAAGAAAAAATCAAGCATTAAACCAGAACAAGAACTAGAGCTTCCTTTGCAAGCCAAAAAGGATTATGGCCGTATAGCTGCTCAAACAGCAAAGCAAGTGATTTTGCAGAAGATTAGAGAAGCAGAAAGAGAAACAATCTTTGATGAGTACAAGTCAAAAGAAGGAGAGATTGTCTCTGGCATTATCCAGAGAGTAGAAGGAAGAAATATCTTCGTTGATATTGGAAAGACATTAGGGATTTTGCCAAAAGAAGAGCAAATCTTTGCAGAATTCTATAAACCAGGCCAGAGATTAAAGTTTTACATTCTTAAAGTTGAGGATACTCCAAAAGGACCTGCTGTGTTTTTATCCCGCGCTTATCCAAAATTAGTTTCTAAGCTTTTTGAATTAGAAGTTCCAGAGATTTCTCAAGGTCAAGTAGTGATTAAATCAATCGCCAGAGAGCCAGGTGCTCGTTCAAAGATTGCTGTAGAATCAAAAGAAGAAGGTATTGATCCAATTGGGAGTGCGGTTGGACAACGCGGAACAAGAGTAATGGCAATAATAAACGAGTTAGGAGGAGAAAAGATTGATATTATTGAATATTCTGATAATTCAGAAGAATTTATTGCTAACTCTCTTTCTCCAGCCAAGGTTTTGGAAGTAAAAATTATGCCAAAAGGCAAAGCCCTTTGCTTAGTTCCTGAAGACCAATTGTCTTTAGCTATTGGTAAAGAGGGCCAGAATGTGAGATTAGCAGCTAAACTCACTGGTTGGAAAATAGATGTAAGAAGTGCAGAAGGAGGAGAAGAGAAAAAAGAAGAAGAGGAAAAGGGCAAGAAAGAAAAACCAAAGGAAGAAAAGAAGGAGAAGAAAACAAAAGCAAAAAAAGAAAAGGTCGAGAAGAAATCAAAATAAGAACCTCGCCTTCGGCGAGAACCTTGATTCGCTAAGGTAATAAACATATAATCTTAAATTAACATATTTTATATTATGACTAATTTATTTAGGGATATCCCTTCTGGAGAAAATCCACCAGACAAAATTAATGTAGTAGTAGATATTCCTAAGGGTTCAGAAAATAAATATGAATATGAAAAAGATAAAGGATATTTTAAATTAGACAGGACGCTTTATTCCTCTATGTTTTTTCCATTTGAATATGGTTTTATTCCACAGACAATATCTGAAGACGGCGATTCATTAGATGTTGTTCTTCTTACTACTTATTCCACCTTTCCAGGATGCGTTATTTCGGCTCGTCCAATAGGAGTGCTTTTAATGCAAGACGAAGCAGGAATTGATAATAAAGTTGTGGCTGTCCCTTTAGAAAAAGTTGATCCTCGATTTAAGGAGATTCAGAAAATAGAAGACCTTGAGGAACATCTTAAAAAAGAAATAGAAACTTTCTTCGCTGATTATAAGAAGTTGGAGAAAGAAAAATACAAGTTTGTTAAAATAAAGGGTTGGGAAGGAAAAGAAAAAGCCAAGGAGATAATTAAGAAAGCAGTGAAGAAATATGCAGGTAAAGGTTAATAAATTACCTCAATCTCAAATTGAGCTTGAGATTGAGGTGCCTGCTCAAGAGTTTAGTCGCTTTATTGAAAAAGCGACTTTGAATTTAGGCAAGGATTTAGAGATTAAGGGTTTTAGAAAAGGCAAGGCGCCAAAAGAAATCATTGAAGAGCACGTTGGCTCAGAAAAAATATTAGTTGAAGCTGCTAATTTGACAGTTGAAGAGAATTATAGGAAGGTAGTTTTGGAGAATAAAATTGAAGCTATATTTCAGCCAAAAATTGAAATTAAGAAATTAGCACAGGGAAATCCTTTTATATTCTCAGCTAAAACAGCAGTTTTACCAGAGATAAAGCTGCCTGATTACAAAAAGATTGCTTCTAAGGTTAAAAGGAGAGAAATTAAGGTGGAGGATAAAGAAGTTGAAACTGCTTTGGCATGGCTCCAGAAATCAAGGGCAAAACTTACTGTAAAAAACCAGCCAGCTCAAAAAGGAGATTTTGTGGAAATTGAATATTTAGGAAGGAAAGATACTTTTATTTTAGGACAGGGTCATTTTCTTCCTGGGTTTGAGCAAGAAATTATTGGAATGAGAGCTGGACAGGAAAAAGAAAACATTACTTTAAGCAAAGATGGTAAAGACATTATTCTTAAGCTTAAAGTAATTTCAGTTCAAAATGTAGAACTTGCTGAAATTAATGATGAATTTGCCAAAAGTGCAGCTAAGCTTGAGAATTTAGACGCTCTTAAAAAGAACATTAAACAAGGCCTTGTTTTAGAAAAAGAACAGGCAGAGCGCATAAGAGCAAGACAGGAGATTTTACAGAGAATAAGCGAGAAAACAAAAGTTGAAATCCCGGATGCTTTAATTACAAACGAACAAAAACAGACCTTGGAGAATCTTAAAAAAATGGTTTCTGAAAGATTAAAAATCCCTTTTCATGATTATTTAAAGAAACTGGGAAAGACAGAAAAGGAATTAATGGATTCCTTTCTTCCCCAAGCTCAGAAAAAAGTAAAAAGCTTCTTAATATTAAGAGAGATTGGCAAGAGAGAACTTGACTCCAAGGAAATAAAGGAGTATACTCAAGAAGCAGAGAAAATAGAGAAAATATTTCAATTACTTGAAAACTTTTAATAATATGAATCTTATTCCAACTGTTTTAGAAAAAACAAAACATGGAGAAAGAGCTTACGATATTTATTCAAGATTGCTAAAAGAAAGAATTATTTTTTTAGCCGGGCCAATTACTGATACATTGGCTAATTTAGTTATTGCCCAGATGCTCTTTTTAGCTAGCGAGGATCCCAAAAAAGACATCCAGCTATATGTCAATACCCCAGGAGGTTCTGTTACCGCTGGTTTGGCAATTTACGATACTATGCGGTATATTAAATGCCCGATTGATACTATTTGTTTTGGCTTAGCTGGTTCAATGGGCGCTGTTCTATTAGCTGCTGGAGAAAGAGGCAAACGTTTTGCTTTGCCTAATACTGAAGTTTTGCTTCATCAAATAGCAGGAGGAGTTACAGGTCAGGCAGTAGAGATTGAGATTACTGCCAAGCAGATTATTAAAATTAAAAACAAATTAAATCAGATTATAGCAAAACATACTGGTCAATCATTGGAAAAAGTAGAAAAAGACACTGATCGAGATTTTTACTTATCAGCCCAGGAAGCTAAAGAATATGGAATCATTGATGAAGTGATAGGAGCGAAATAAAAATTTAAACATAGTAACTTAACAATCAAATAATTGAAAGGAATTTCAAAATGACTAGAAAAACAAGAATTTGGCTTGGGTGGTTAGTTTTTTTTGCTGGATTTATTGCAGTACTTGTTGAAGCGCTTCTTAAACCAGAGAGCAGCTTAGTTTATTTTTCATCTTGGATTTTAGTGGTTATTTTAGCACTTGTTTTTTGGTTTCCCATAGGTTATATGCCTTATCATATTTTCTATAGGAAGAAAAGGGCTCCATCTTGAGAGCCTTTTTTTATTTATACTTGCAAAAATTTGGAAAGTTTGTTAGAATAGTTTATAGAAAACAATTAATTCAGAATTTTGGTTTATTTAAATTTTGTTTAAAGCAACATGTTTAATAATCAATTTCTTATTTTGAAATATGTATTATTTAATCCTACTTATAGTGGGTCTGCTTGCTTTGGCAATAGGAGCTGTTTTGGGTTATTTTGCCCGTCAGTCAATTGCCAGGAAAAGAGCAGACACCATAGAAATAACTCTTCAAAAGAAGATTACTCAAGTCAAAAAAGATGCTGATGAGATAATTTCAAAAGCTAAAGAAAAAGCAGAGCAATACTATCATAAGGCAAAAGGAGATGTTGGGAGCCAACGTCAGGAAATCTTTAAAGCGCAAAAACTTTCACTAAAGAGAGAGAATATCTTAACAGAGAGGATTTCAAATTTAGAAGAAAAAGAAAAAGAGTTTCGTCAGAAAGTAAAAAAACTTAGAGAGATAAAGGCAAGCTTGGAAGACTTAAGGCAGCAATCTCTTAAAGATCTAGAAAGGGTTTCCAATCTTTCTAAACAGGAAGCAAAAAAAGAATTATTAGAGAATCTTGAAAAAGAATATCAGCAAGAAATTTTAGAGAAAATAAGAAAAATAGAGCAAGCTGGTTTTGAGAAGTATGAGAAAAAAGCCAAAGAAATACTGGCTTTAGCTATTCAGAAATGCGCTCTTTCTCAGGCTCAAGAATTAACTACTACTACAGTTAGTCTTCCAAACGAAGATATCAAAGGAAGAATTATTGGGAAAGAAGGAAGAAATATTAGGGCTTTAGAGAAATTAACTGGCGTAGAAGTAGTTGTGGATGAAACACCTGAGATTGTAATGATTTCCGGTTTTGATCCTATCCGTAGACAAATTGCCAAAACTGCTTTGGAAAAGTTAATTCAAGACGGCAGAATCCAACCAGCCAGAATTGAGGAGACAGTTCAGAAAGTAGAATCAGATATTGTTTCTCAGATAAAAGAAGCAGGGGAGAAAGCAGTTTATGATACTGGAATAGTTGGCCTTGATCCTAAAATAATTCAGCTTTTAGGAAGATTACGTTTCAGAACAAGTTATGGCCAGAATGTTTTACTTCACTCAATTGAAGTTTCTCACTTAGCTGCTGCTTTAGCTTCAGAATTAGGAGCCAATTCAGCAATAACCAGAAAGGCGGGCCTGGTTCATGATATTGGCAAGTCAGTTGACCACCAGATTCAAGGTTCTCACACTGATATTGGAATGAAGATTTTAGAAAAGTTCGGTGTGGAAAAAGAAGTGATTGATGCTATGAAGTCACATCACGAAGAATATCCAGCTGAGACCTTGGAAGCAGTTTTAGTTCAGGCAGCTGACCAGATTTCAGGCGCTAGACCAGGAGCAAGAAAAGATACCCTTGAGAACTATCTCAAAAGATTAGAAGAACTTGAAGGAATTGCTACCTCTTTTTCCGGGGTTGCCAAGGCCTATGCTATTCAGGCAGGCAGAGAGATTCGGATTTTTGTTAAACCAGAAGAAATAGATGATTTAGGAGCAAAGAGATTAGCTCGAGAAGTTGGCAATAGAATTCAAGAAGAATTAAGATATCCTGGTGAAATAAAAGTAACTGTAATTAGAGAAAACAGAGTAGTGGAATACGCTCGGTAATTCGTAATTAAAAAACCCCGTCTCATTTTGAGACGGGGTTTTTAGTTTGTTTTATCTTCGTTGTATAACTTTATACCACTTTTTATCTGTGTGAATATCATGGAATATCAGACCACCGAAAATACCTATCCAGAAAATTGATAAGGATGAGAATAAATAAGTGAAAAGAATTGCTAATCCACCCATTATCCAATGATGAAGATGTATATTCCATTTCCAAAAAGATAAATGTATTTCTTTTATTTTGCCTTTTCTCTCTTTTATTTTTCTATGAAAAAGAGTTGTGCAAATATAGCCAATGATTCCGCCAATGGCAAATGCAACCGAAGCATAAAAAGAAGCTATTAAAGCCAGTCCTGGGAAAATGAATTTTCTCACTTTTTTAGACATGGAGCGGGTGATGGGAGTCGAACCCACATCCTTTGCTTGGAAAGCAAATATAATAGCCACTATACGACACCCGCAGTCGGGGTACTCGGATTCGAACCGAGAATAAATCCTCCCAAAGGACTCGTGCTACCGTTACACTATACCCCGTTTATGCTTCTTTAAATATAGCAAAGTTTCTCCTTGTAGTCAATCTTTGTTGATTTATAGTATAATGGTATAATACTAATAATACTACAATGTTCAAGAAGATTACTGCTCAATTGAATATTATTGCTCAGTGCAGACGTTATGGAGTTTCTGTTTGGCAGTGTCCACAGTTTCTTTTTCTGGTAATGGGGGTTGTTATTATTCTGGCTTCAATTATTTCTTATCTAATTGGGAGCCGTTACATAGTTAAGCCAGAAATAGTAGTTTCTATTGTTCTTGCTGTTACTACAGTTTTATTCATTATTGCCTTTATCATAACCAGAAGTTTTGAAAGATTAGCTGAGGCTTCTCAAATGAAATCAGAGTTTATTAATATTGTATCCCATCAATTACGTTCTCCTTTAACCAATATAAAATGGACTTTTGAGGTTTTATCTTCGGAAGATTTTAAAATTCCCTCAGAAAAACAGGAAGAATATTTTGTTAATGTAAAAGAAAACATTGCTCGGATGGTAGAATTAATTGATGATTTGTTAATCGTTTCTAAGGTTGAACAGGGGGCTTTTTCCATAGCAAAAAGAGAGATTTCTTTACAGCATTTGGTAAATGATTTAGTTGAAAGATACAAAGTTTTTGCCGAGTCATCACGCATTGAGTTAAAATTCTATTCTGAGGAAAATCTGCCTAATATTATAGCTGACTCATCTTTTTTAAAGATTGTAATTGAAAACCTTATAGATAATGCTATCCGTTACACAAAAGGCGGAGGCAAAGTAGAAATTATGCTTAGTAAAGAAAAAGATAAAGTGCTTTTTGCTATAAAAGATTCAGGTGTTGGTATTCCTCAAGAAGAGCAAAAGTATATTTTCCAGAAGTTTTTTAGGGCTGAAAATATCTTAAAAGAACGCACCAGAGGAAGCGGCTTGGGATTGTATGTTTGTAAATCAATTATTGATAGGTCAGGAGGACAAATTTGGTTTAAGTCTAAATTAGGAAAAGGAACAACATTTTTTATTAGATTACCAATTAAATAATTAACTAAAATCAAATATATGAAGAAAATACTCTTTATTGAAGACGAGTCAACTCTTCAAAAAACATTTGAAGATATTCTGACCCAACGAGGCTACAAAGTGATTAGCGCTTTGGATGGAGAAATAGGATTAAGATTAGCCAAAAGTGAGAAGCCGGATTTAATCTTGCTTGACCTTGTTTTGCCAAGGATGCATGGATTTGAAGTTTTAAAGGAATTGAAAGGCAATCCAGAAACAGAAGAAATTCCAGTGATTATTTTGACCAATCTTGAAAAAATGGAAGATGTGGAAAAAGCTATTGAATTAGGAGCAAAAACCTATTTAGTCAAGACCAAGTATGCAATAGAGGAAGTAATAGAAAAGCTTAAGAAAGTCCTCGGTGAATAAATCTAAACTTTAAATTATGAGAGTTGAAGAACAACAATTAAAAGCTTTTATACTTGATGCTGGTTTGGTTACTAAAGCCCAGCTTGATAAGGCCTTAAAAAAAGCAAAGAAGAGCAAAAAAAAGCTTGAAGATATTTTAGTTGCTGAAGGTTTAATTAATCAGGAGGATTTAACTAAATTACAGGCATATATCTTAGGCGTTGCTTTTGTTAATCTGGAGAAAGAGACAATTCCCTCCGATGTTTTAAAAATAATCCCAGAGCCAATTGCCAGAAGTCATAATATTGTTGCTTTTAAAAAACAAGGAAGGAATTTAGAGGTAGCTATGCTTGATCCTGAAGATTTAAGAACTATTGAATTTATTAAAAAGAAGGCGGGTTTAAAAATTCTACCTCGGTTGACAACAGTAAAAAGCATCAAAAACGTTTTAAGGCAATATCAAAAGACCTTAGAAGCTGAATTCGGAGAGATTATAAAGAAGGAAGCTGGAGGGATAAGGCCAATTAAAGAAGAGGAAGCAGAAGAGAAAGAAGATTTAAGAAAGGTAGCTGAAGAACTGCCAGTAATTAGAATTGTAGACACTTTGCTTAAGCATGCAGTTTTACAAAGAGCATCTGATATTCATATTGAACCAACAGAAAAAGAAGTTGTAGTCCGCTATAGAATTGATGGCATTCTCCATGATGCTATGGTTTTGCCAAAGATGGTTAGTTCAGGAATTGTAGCCAGAATTAAGGTTCTTTCCCGTTTGAAATTAGATGAGCATCGGCTCCCTCAGGATGGTAGGTTTAAAATTGAGACAGGAGAGTATAAATATTCTATTCGGGTTTCGGTTTTACCAACTTTTGATGGAGAAAAGATTGTAATGCGGCTTTTACCAGAAACATCAAAGGCATTTACTTTGGAGGCATTAGGTTTGAGAGGAGAGGCATTAGAAAGAGTTCACCATAATTTGAAAAAACCAGTAGGCATGATTCTTATTACTGGTCCTACTGGTTCAGGAAAGACAACCACCTTATACGCTATGATGGAAATTTTAAATACTCCAGGAGTGAATATTTCCACTGTTGAGGACCCGATTGAATATAGGATGCCAAGGATTAATCAGACCCAAGTTAATGCTAAAATTGGCTTAACTTTTGCCTCAGGCCTTCGTTCTTTAGTTAGGCAGGACCCAGATATTATTATGGTTGGTGAAATTAGAGATAAGGAAACAGCTGGTTTAGCTATTAACGCTGCCTTAACCGGGCATCTGGTTTTATCTACTTTACATACAACCAATGCTGCTGGAGCTATTCCTAGATTAGTTGATATGAAAGCAGAGCCATTTTTAATCTCTTCAACCTTAGGTGTGATTATAGCTCAAAGATTAGTACGTCGGCTTTGCCCAGAGAATGAAAAATACTTTCTAAAGGCTTCGGAATTGAAAAACTTAGCCAATTACTGCGACTTAGAAGAAATGCTTAAAGTTTTAAAAGAAGAGAAGGCAGTAAAAGCTAAAGATACTTTAAAAAATGTTCCATTTTACAGGCCAAAACCTTCAAAAGAATGTCCTGAAGGCTATCAAGGGAGAATTGGAATCTTTGAGGCTTTAGATGTGACTGAAACAATCAAAGAATTAATTGTTAAACGAACCACTACTGACCAAATTCAAGAACAAGCTAAAAGAGAAGGCATGAGAACAATGATTGAAGATGGGTTTATCAAAGCAGCCAGAGGAATAACGAGCTTGGAGGAAGTATTGCGCGTGATTATTGAATAGCAATATGAAAAAGCAAAAATCTTTCACCCTGATAGAGATATTAGTAGTAATGGCTATTATTGGGATTATAGCAAGTATTATTATAGTTGCTTTAGGTAGTGCCAGGGAAAAAGCCAGAATAGCTAAGGGGCTTCAGTTTAGTTCCAGTATTCATCATGCTCTCGGCGCTTATGCAGTAGGAGTGTGGGATTTCAATGAAGGAAGTGGAGGAACAGCAGGAGACGCCAGCGGCAATGGAAATGATGGCACCATCAACGGCGCCACCTTTACCACCGACACCCCAAGCGGAAAGGGTTATGCTTTAAGTTTTAATGAAAGTGGGAATGGCGGAAGTGGAGAAGATGTATATATTGGTACTATTTCTGTTAATCCTAGTACCGAAATAACCGCTATGGCTTGGATAAAACCTGATGAAGCTGCTGATTCAAGAGCGCCTATAATTAGAATGGATCGTTTCTATTTTCAGCATAATAACGATAATAGATTAGCAACTTATTGGTATGGGTGGAATAGCGAAGGATACCATTATTCTACTTCTAATTCAGTTCCAACAGGTAAATGGAGTCATGTTGTTGTTACTTGGGACCAAACTAATGGGGTAACCTTTTACATTAATGGCGCAAAGGATAACAATATACCTAATACTGGCACAGGGGAATCTACTAATTGGGTAAGGATAGGAAGAGAGAGTTCTAGTAGAAGATTTAATGGATTGATAGATGAAGCTAGAGTTTATGATAGTGCCCTAAGTTCAGCCCAGATTAGGAAACTATACGTGAAAGGAGCGAGGGAGAGAGGATTGCTGGCAGAGGAATAACAAATGATATATTGCGTTAAGCCAGGCTTAACGCAAAAAAGATGTTTAAAACTCAAAACCAAAGGGCATTTACCATCATTGAATTATTAGTAGTAATAGCTATTATTGGTGTT
>JAUWWC010000014.1 GCA_030617105.1 Candidatus Nealsoniibacteriota bacterium | reverse complement strand
TTTTAGAATTTTAAAAAATGTGCTACCCTTAGATTCCTATTTGAATCTAACTATTATATAATTATACACCTATCTTTAAATTATGTCAAGCTTTTTACAATAAAAGAGGGCTATTAACTCTCTGGTCGTGGCTCGGGGGGGGGCAGGACTCGAACCGAAGCAATAAAAATCCTTAAAATCCGATGAATTCGCGGATTGTGGTAATGGGGATTGCAGTGACTTTTCCTTCAGAGTCAATTGTGTTCAAACCTAATAATTCTCCTCTGATGTTAAACAAAGCGCTCCCTTTAAGAGTGCTTTTTTCAAATATATTAGTTCTAATGTAATCTCTGGTAAAGAATTTAATAATCCCTTCATTAACCATTTTCAAACGATCTGTCTTAATAAATATCATTCCAGACAGAAAGACCCTTTGTCCTAATTTTATCTCATCAAAATCAGCAAAACCAACTGTAACCAAGTCTTTCTCTTCAATCTTTATTAAAGCCAAGTTGTTTTTTTCATCTCTTTTCAGAATCTGCCAGTTGGGGGTTTTATCATCAACAAAAAAAACAAAGTTCCCTTTTGATGGAACAAGTTCTGATAAGGTAAGTATCAAACCGTCTGAAGTAACAACTAAACCTGATCCTGTAATAATCTTTCCTGTTTTTGTTTTAGTTCTGATTCCAACTATTGATTTTTCTATTTTCTTAACGCAATCCTGAAGAGCAACGTTCTCCTGAATTGTTATTTCTTTAATTTCATTAATGGAAAGAGGAAGATTATCAAGCTGATATTCATAAAAAAGAGGCCTTTCTACAAAATAAGGCCAGAGAATCTGGTCAGCAAAAATCCCACCAACAATGCCAAAAATAAAAATAACTACAATTTTAGGAATATTTTTAGCCATAAGCAAAGAAAACTAAACTAAAACCTTTTCTCTTTTTTTAATGTTTATTAAGTCAGCTTGGGTTCTTATGATAATCTTTCCATCTTCTGCGTCAACCACAAGTTCCTCGCCCTCATTAACCAAACCAGTTACAATTTTCAAAGCCAAGGGATCAAGAACCTTTTTCTGAATCACTCTTTTCAATGGTCTGGCTCCTAAATTCGGGTCAAACCCCTGTTCAACTAAAACCTGCTTTGCTTTTTCTGAAACCTTAATTTTAATCTTTTTATTTACCAAGCGGCCACTAACCTTGTTTAATTCAAGTTCAACTATCTTTTTAATCTCATCCCTGCCAAGATAATTAAAAATAGTAATCTCATCAATTCTGTTCAAAAACTCTGGCCTAAAACTTTCTTTAAGAGACGCTCTGACTTTATCTTTTAAGGACTGCTTTTCTGTTTCTTGTCTTCCTCCTAAGAAACCAAGGGAACCCATTTTAGCAATATATTCAGAACCGATATTTGATGTCATAATCAAAATAGAATTTTTAAAAGAAGCCTTTCTGCCTTTAGCATCAGTTAAGCGGCCATCTTCTAAAATCTGAAGCAGAATATTAAAGACTTCAGGATGGGCTTTCTCAATCTCATCAAATAAAATTACGCTGTAAGGCCTTCTCCGAATTCTTTCAGTTAACTGACCACCTTCCTCATAACCAACATAACCAGGAGGAGAGCCAATCATCTTGGAAACAGTATGTTTTTCCATATACTCTGACATATCCAACCTGACCAAAGCATTTTCATCATTAAACAGAAACTCAGCTAAGGCGCAGGCGGTCTCGGTCTTGCCAACTCCAGTTGGTCCTAAAAACATAAAAGAGCCAAGAGGTCTGTTTTCTTCAGAAATCCCTGCTCTTGAACGCCGAATAGCACTGGAAATAGCTAAAATTGCCTCTTTCTGACCAATAACTCGCTGGGAAACAATCTCCTCCATTCTTTCTAATTTCTTTGCCTCTTCTTCAATTAATCTTGTCAAAGGAATCCCTGTCCATTTAGAAACAACCTTGGCTACATCCTCTTCTCCAACTTCTTCTTTCAGAATCTGGTTGTTTGTTTGAACTTTAACTAATTCTTTTTCTGCTTTATTTACTTCTTTCAAAAGCTCAGGAATCTTAGCGTATTTAATCTCAGCCACTTTTTGCAAATTAGCTTCTGTTTGAGCAATCTCTGACTGAAAAGTTAAAGTATCAATTTCTTTTTTCAGGCCTCTAATTTTCTGAATTAATTCTTTTTCTGCTTTCCATTTCAATTCAAAAGCCCTTGCCTTTTCTGTCAAATCAGCTAAGGAACGGCTAATAGCTTTTAACCTGTTATTATCTTTTTCTTTTTTAATTGCCTCTTTTTCAATTTCCAGTTTCTGAATCTCTTTTCTCAATTCATCCAGCTGGCTGGGCTCTGATTCAATTTCCAATCTCAGGCCTGACATTGCTTCATCCATTAAGTCAACTGCTTTGTCAGGCAGGAAACGGTCTGAGATATATCTGGAAGCAAATTCAGCAGCAGCTATTAAGGCAGAATCCTTTATTCTCAAGCCATGATGAACTTCATATTTTTCTTTAATTCCTCTCAAAATAGCAATGGTGTCTTCAATTGAGGGCTCTTGAACATAAATTGGCTGGAATCTCCTTTCTAAAGCTGCATCCCTTTCAATATATTTCTGATATTCTTTTAAGGTAGTGGCTCCAATTGCTTTTAGTTCTCCTCTGGCTAAAGCTGGCTTCAAAAGATTTGAAGCATCAATTGCTCCTTCAGCAGCTCCAGCTCCAACTAAAGTATGAAGCTCATCAATGAAAATAATGTATTTTCCAGCTGCCTGATTAATTTCTTTAAGCAAAGCCCTGATTCTATTCTCAAACTCTCCCCTGTATTTTGTCCCAGCCACAATAGCGCCTAAATCCAAGCTAATAATTTCTTTTTCCTTTAAACTCTCAGGGACCTTAGCTTTAACAATCCTCTGAGCCAATCCCTCAACAATGGCCGTCTTGCCAACTCCTGCTTCTCCAATTAAAACAGGGTTGTTTTTTGTTCTCCTGGAAAGAACCTGCATTAAACGTCTAATCTCATTTTCCCTGCCAATCACTGGGTCAAGTTTTCCCTGCTGAGCCAAACCAGTTAAATTCCTGGCATATTTCTCAATAACCTGGTATTTTGTTTCTGGCTCTGGGTCAGTAATCCTTGTTCCTCCACGAATCTGAGATAAAGTTTTTAATACAGTATCATAATCCAGCTTGCCAACCTCTAAAGTAGCTGCACCTCCTTCTGATTTCATAAAACCAGCTTTGTCAAAAATCTCTTTTGCTTTTGTTTCAGAATCAAGCAGACCTAAAAGCAAGTGTTCTACTGAAATAAACTCGTCTCCCATTTTCATTGCTTCCTGCCTGGCTCTTGCTAAAACCTTAGCCATATCTTGAGTTAAGTAAAACTGGCCAAAGCTCCTTGGAGTAGCAATATTTGGAAGTGTATTTAAAGCGCCTTGAGTCTTCTTTTTCAAATTATCTATATCAGCTCCTAACTTCCTCAGTAAACTCAAAACAACACTTTCTTCCTGAGAAAGCAAAGCAAAAAGCAAGTGCAAAGCATCTATTTGCTGCTGGTTTCTCTCCTGGGCAAATGACTGCGCTTTTATTATTGCCCCTTGCGCTTTATGAGTAAAATTACCCCCGTTCATAATACTTCTTTTTATCACAGATTATACCAAAAATCAAGAAAAAAGCCCCAGAGGAATGGGGCATTTAATTTGTTTTTAATTTGCTCATTTGTCGTTCTCTTGCAGTAATTTTCTAAAGTATTCATTTTCTCGTCTTGTAGCTTCCAAGTCAAACACCTGATACTTGATACACACCCGAAGGTCGTCCAACGACTCCTGCAAACTATTGATGCTTTTCTCAAGCTTTTTACGATTTACCTGCGCTTGTTTGGCAAGCTTAGCCAGCTTTTTGTGTTGTGGACTGGTTGTATCTCCGAATTCTTTGAGTAATTCGTTAAGTTTGTCTTGCAAATTCATTTCATCCATAATGCTTCTCCCTTTTTAAATTTTAAATGTTCTTAATCGATAGTTAGATCTAAATTTATTTTAGCAAAAATCCATCAAAAAATCAACCCTCACTACCAAATTTTTGGTCTGAGGGCAAGCAAAAAGGGTTTAACATCCAACGTTAAACCCTTGTTAGATTACTCTTTCTTTTTTAGAACTTTCCGAAGCTTGTCTCCCGCTCTTAAACATTTCATTAAGCCTTCGTGTAAATCTAGTATATCTTTTGGTACTTTCTTGCCTTTTTCTTTGTACTCTGCGATAAGTTTTTCTTTTAGATATTCACCCAGAGAAACAAAGACAGATATCTTATCTTCCATCTTCCCAATATGCTTTACTGTAAACCTAGCATCTCCTCTTTCAATTTTTGAGATGAATGCTTTTGTGATGCCTGCTACCTTAGCAATCTCCGGCAGCGTCATGCCGTGTTTCTTTTTTAAAGATTCGATAATGTCTTTAGACATAGTTATTTCGAGTAATTCTCTTTTCATTTTTTCCCTTTCATAATTTTCAGAATTAACAAAATTTTAAAGAACATTTCCTCTATTCTTAATCTACTCCCTTTAAAAATAAAGTCAAGGTAACTATGAAGGTTCGACCTTCATAGATAAGTACTCCAAAAAAATCAAGAAAAAAACCCTGATAAACAGGGCTTTAGTTTTCACATAATTTATCCTCTAGATAAAGATCTTCTAAAAATTTCAGTATATATTGCTGAAAATGTTTTGGAAAATTAAGAAAAATTGATCGTGCTTCAGAAAGAGTCTTACTCCGAAGCTCTTCGATAACAATTGTTGATAACATAAAACTTCCTTTGCAGTCTGACAAATTAAATTCTTCAATAGTATCCTTCATAAAATCTAATATTCTCTCCGCCCTTTGCTTTCTCCTTTCATTTCTTAGTTATATTTCTTAATCACAACACAAGTGCCTTCTGGGCAAATTACGCCGCAATTAGCGCATCCTGTGCAATTTTCTTGTTTCACCACTCTCGCAAACCTATAACCTTTTTCATTGGTTTCTCTATCCTTGAACATTTCTAAAACTTTTTTAGGGCAAAAAGTCACACAAAGTTCACAACCTTTGCATCTCTCTTTATCTATCTTTATTTTATATCTTTTCTTAATTGTCATTCTTTTTTCCTCTATAATTTTAAAAGTGCGTTCTAAACTTACTCTATAACACCGCCGGAATTTTGTCAAAGAAAAAAGCCCTCTGCAATCTACGAGGGCTAATAAGACATATTTTCTTTAAAATAATTTTACTGGCTCTATTTGACGCCACGATGGTTCATCCTTATTCAATGCCTCAATCCATCCATTGTAAATTCCTCTTAGGAGGTTAATATTTTCTTGGGTAGGCTGTTTTTTAATCATCGAAGCGCATAAAATATCTATGTATTCTATAGATCCATCCCTTATCCGCCCTATTCGTCCTTCCTCTAACACCAAAGCTCCTATAGCTTCTCTTATTATCATCGCCTTCTTACATTCAGTTGGATTTAAAGCCATGAGCTTAATAAGATTGTCGAACAAGAACTGAACAGTGGTCAAATAAGCATCTACAATTTTCTGCTCAGCTTCTTTCTTATTAGGATCTTTTCTCCTATCTGCTTCTTTTTTGAGTTCCCCAATTTTATCTGTCATTTTCTTTCTCCTTTCTTTTGTAAAAGAACATTAATTTAGATTGACTTTTCTCAATTATATTAAAACATTCCTAATATTATGTCAAACAAAAAAGCCCGGAAAGAGGAAATCCCATTTCAGGGCTTTAAACGTATTTTAATCTGTGCTGTGTGTCTCATACCATTCATTGGTTTTTTGCCAACGCCATAAAAGTCGTGCTCCATCTTCAGGCTCATACTCAAGATATTTTAGAGCAGCCATTTTCATCTTATCAAGTTTGTTAATTCTCCCGTAAATCTCTGCTGCCACTTTCAAATCCCTTGGCCTTTCAGGATTCTCTACTAGTTCATCTGCTCTTTTCTCAAGGTCTGGAGCAACCAAAGAATGACTCATATCATCATGCTCAAAATCTTCAGGACTAAAAAGGCTTATCTTCAAAATAGGACTGCAACCACTGGCAAAAAGAATCGGCACCAATATCCACCATGTCTTACTCATATCCAATCATCTCCTTTCTTTTTGTAATTTCTTTTTGTAAAAGTTCTAAAAAATAGCTGATTATTCGCTTCTCTCGTCTAAAACGACTTCAACGATTATCTCTTGCTCACCTCTTAAAATCTTCAAAACTACCTCATCTCCAGGATTGTATTTCATAATAATCTTTGCCAAACTATTCTCAATAGTAATTCTCTCATTATTAAATTCTAAAACAATATCTCCTTGTCTTAATCCAACTTTGTCAGCAGCTGAATCTAACCAAATAGCTGGCTCTCCCGATCCTCCTTCAACAATCAAAGCACCATAATCTTTTGACAAACCATATTCTTGTTTAACTTTTTCATTTATTAAAACATAACGAATTCCTAAAAAGGGATAAATAATCTTACCTATAGTTTTAACCTGTTCAATGTCTTTTTTAGCTTTGTTAATAGGAATGGCAAAACCAATGCTTTGGGCCCCAAAAGCCATTGCTGTATTTATTCCAATTACTTCTCCTTTTAAATTTAAAAGAGGTCCACCTGAATTTCCTTTGTTAATTGCCGCATCTGTTTGAATAACATCTTCAAGAATCTCAATAAAACTGCCTCCTGAAGCTGTAATTTTCCTTCCTAATCCAGAAATCACTCCTACTGAAACAGTGTTTCTGAACTCTGCCAAAGCATTGCCAATAGCAATTACTGCCTGGCCAATCTCTAAATAATCTGAATTCCCAAGTTTTACTACTGGAAATGATTCTGTTTTTCCTTGTTCAATTTCCAGCACAGCCAAATCCTGAACAGGGTCTTTAGCCAAAACTTTTGCTGAAAACTTTCTACCATCGTTAGTAAGAACTGTATACTCTGCATCCTTATCTAAAACCACGTGCTTATTAGTTAAAACCAGCCCATCTTTAGAAACAATAAAACCAGTCCCGCTTCCAAGTTCTCCAATAATACTAACCACAGCCGGGGATGCCTCTTTTACTACTTTAATAATTGCTTCTTCCTGAGAAGTCTGAGCAAGATATTCCCTAACTGTCTCTTTCTCAATAATCTCTTTTTCAAATACTGGAGGCAAGTTGATATTCAGTTTTTCTAAATAATCTTTAACTTGAAGATAGAAAAAGGCGCTAGAAATAGCTCCAGATAAAAAGCCGAAAACAATAGAAACAAAAATCACTGAAGCAATTATTTGAAGAGGTTTTTTCTTTTTCCAAGAGAAATTAAACTTTGGCAAATCGTATAATGACATATAATTATTATATCCTATTCCTTGTTTTTTTCAAATATCTAATAATCAGTTTTGGGGTAAAAATTAAAAACACCAGTAACCAACCCGAGAAAGCAAACATAAGCCAGATAACACAAAGAGGAAGTTTCAGAATAAATAAGATAACTTTTTCAATCTTTGATTTTTCTTTCTTTTCCTTCCTAATCTTCAACTCGTATCTAAAGATATTTGATTTTACATCCCCAAAGAAAATATTGTAAAAATTGCAGAAGTAATATTTCATACTAATCATTAGCCAACCTTTATGTTGAAACCGCCTGGGCGAGAAATTCATTTTTACTGATCTCAAAAAACCAAATTTAGCAATCTTAGCTGCCTGACGAGCATAAGAATGGTCCTCAGCAAGTTTAATCTCTTCATCAAATCCTTGTATTTTTTCATGAATTTCTTTTTTAATCAAAATAAAGTTGGAAGCATAGGGAAAGACATTCTCTAATAAACGAGCTGGCAAGTTATACAACAGGTCGTGCAATATTCTATAAGCTTTATTTCTTGTAATTGGCTCTAAACCGCAGCTAGCTATACCAAGCTCTCTTTGCCTAAACTCTAATAAGGCTTTTTTAATAAAACCCTGTGGCAATATTGCTTCTGCGTCTAAAAATAAAAAGACATTGCCTTTGGCAATCTTTGCGCCCTCATTTCTTCCTTTTGCTGGCAGACCGCCTGAAACAATCCTGCAATTATATTTCTTAGCAATCTCTAATGTTTTATCTTTAGAACCAGCATCAGCAACAATAACTTCGTAATCTTTAAAATCCTGTTTTTTAATTGATTCCAGCAACAAAGGAAGATATTTCTCTTCATTCAGAGTTGGAATAATAATAGATAGCATATTAATCTAATGATAACTAATTTTTCTCTAAAAGAAAAGAAAAAAGCCCACGATAGAAATCGCGGGCTGTATAGGGCGAGGCTAAAGTTTGACTTAAACTCTATTCTTCTTTCTTATTAATTGAATAGCGCAGCTAACAATAACCAAGCTTATTAGCAGGACTATTGTTTTAAGCCACCATTCAATAATACCTGGATTTTTAAGAAGGACAGCAAGAAGAACGAAAATCCCTGAGAATACAATTCCAATCAGATAATCTGTCGGAATAGGCCCAATCCATTTTTGATGCCATTCTATAGAGTGACGATTAAACTTTTTCAGACCGTAAAATGGGTTCCAGACAAACCAGGTAAAATCTTGAAAAAGCCAGAATAAAGGCATACAGGAAAGTATTTGTAATTCTTTTACTAAACTCCAACTTATTCCTGCAAAAAACGGAGAATGGAAAATAATAAATTCTAAGGCATTCAAAGCAAGATGATATCCGGTTACTTCTTTTCCACCTTGAAACCAAGAATAGAATTTAGTGATTTTCCATTTTGGATTTGCTCGCCAACAAGGAAGATTTTTTGCCCAACCATGTTCTCCTTCAATTTGAATTTCAAGAAAAGATATGACTGTGGCAATAGTAAATACATACACAACACTGTACCAAATCGAGAACATCTTTTTCTCCTTTCATTGAAATCAGGAATTAGTTTCTATTTTCAGTTGACAATGACCGGTTATTTTCTACCTACATTATAACACATTGATAAAATGTGTCAAGGGTTGACAGACCGTCATGATATTTGATAAGATATAATAAAGGTTTGTTCTTTAGATAAAGGATTAACCCTCTTCTCCAAGAGGGCCTATCATCCGAAGCCTGCAAGCTCTGCTTGTAGGCTTTTTTCATTTCAAAAATTTAAAATAATTTCTTTGCCTGGTCCCAGATTTCTGGTTTGTTATGTTTTGTTTTCAGCCAATACCACCATTCAGTTCCCCATAAATAAAATTCATTAAGCCCTGTTTTTTTAGCAAACTTAATATTTTTCTGAAACCTTTCTAAGTCCATGCTTTTTTCTTGCTCTTCCAAAGACAAATCATAGAGCAATTTAGGACCCCAGGGCTCTGCTTGAAGCTCAATGCAGATTACCTCTTTGTTAAAAATCCATTTAATAAGTTTGGCTTTTCTGTAATAAAAAGTTGGAGGAAAAATATGACTGAAATAAATTTTAAATTCTTTAGACCAAATCCTTCTGTAAATTGTTGTTCCAACTATGTCTCCTACTCTTGCTGCGCGAGTCCAAAACGAAAACTCTCCGCTCTCTGAAATTATTATTGGTCTTTTTTGAGAATCTAAGGATTTTACTAAATCAATTTCTTTTTTTAATAACTCTTTGTTAAATTGTGGACATTCTCCAAAAGAAAAAAAGGGCTCATTTTCCACTTGCCAGTATTTGATTGTTTTTCTGCCCCTATAATGCAAGACAATCTCTTCTATTAATTTTAATACCTTTCCTTGCCGTTCTTCCTCATTTAAACTCTCTGCCCATTTAGGGATATGGCACTCTGGCCAACGAGAAGTTTTCATGCCAATCACCAGAATAATCTCTGCTCCTCTTTTCTCTGCTTCTTCAATTTGCCAGTCTAAATCATCAAAATAATACTTTCCTTGTTCTGCTTCAATAAAATCCCAATGGCTAGCTATTTTAAGTTTTTTTGCTCCTAAATCATCCAACACAGCTAAATAGGTTTCTTTCCAGTCCAAATCTAAACTTTCAGCATGTTTTTGAGAAAAATTAACTCCCCAAGTAATATTTTCTGCTGGTTTTTGAAAACCAATGAAAAAATAACCAATAATAAATGAAATTATAACTAATGAAATTAATAAAACCATTTTTATAATTTTTTTAATCTTTTCTTTTTTCATTTTAAAAAGCTAAAAAAGCAAGCCCTATGCCTATAAAGATTATAGCAAAAAACTTCTGAAGAATCACTTTTTTGGAAAGTCCTTCTTTTAAAATTAGCATTGTCAGAATAAATAAGAAAACGTATTGAACACCCTGAAGAGCGCTAATAATAGACAAATAAGCCAATCCTGCCAAAGCAATTGCCCAGTTTTGCAGAATAAAAGCTCCTGCCCCCATGCCCTGATTAAAAAGGAAAAATGCGCTGGTTTTCTTGCTAAAGCTGGGTTTTTTAGAAAAGATTTCCTTTCTGACTTCTTTAAAAAGAATAAAAAATAAAGCAATTAGAAAAGCGCTTATTCTTATCCAAATAAAGCCGGTCCAAAAAGGCAGCATTAAATAAACATATTTTGTTAAAACAAAACATAAAGCAAAAAGAAAAGCAGTAACAGCTGAAATCTGCAAACTTTTAAAAGAAATTTTCTTTAATGGATCCCAGGTGACAAAAACACTCCCAAAAATAAGAAGAATAAAAGCTATTATTTCTTTAAAACCTAAAACCTCTCCTCCTCCTGAAAACAAATAGATCAAGCCAAAAATAAATAAAGGCATAAACCCGCCAATAGCAGGAATTATCCTGGAGGCTTCAAATTTTTCTAATCCTTCATAAACTCCTAAAATAGCAAAAACATACGTTGCTCCCGCTAATAAACAAAAAAGGATCCCAAAAATGCCAGGGATTGAAAAACCAACAAAAGGAGCCAAAAGCAAAGCTAAAATTCCAAGAACCCCCACATAAAAAGCATATATCTTTGGATTCGGAGGACCTTTTAAAAGATATTTATCTCCTAAAGAAACAACAGCAAAAAGAAAATAAGCCGAGATAATAACTATTAACCAAGACATATTTTTTGGATGTTATATGTTCCCATTTTTTCTACTTCAATAAATCCATCCATTATAGCTTCAGCAAACCTTCCGCTATTCAGATAATCAAAAACCCATTCATTGGCATATGCAGGATTTTCTTGCGGAATACCAGCCCCCAATGCCAAAAGCCATTTTCTATTAAAATCTTCCTGAGATCCAATAGAAGGAGCCATAATAATTGGAATGCCCAAACCTGTGTAAAAAGAAAGTTCACTTGGCTTAGTCCAGAGAAGATCGCTTTTTCTTAATTTCTTATTAAAATCTTTGAAATAATCCTCTATTTTTTCAGAAAAAACTATTTCAATATTTTTATTAAAATTCTTTTTCAATCCAAGTTTTTCAATGCTCTCTAAGAAATATTTTTTAATCTTTTTTCTAATGCCAGCTGACAAAATTACTTTAATTTCTTTTTTCTTAATTTTCCCAGCCAAACTTTTAACATATTTAATTGCTATTTCCTTCTGTGCCCCAGCTCCTCCAATAGCAAACATAATTGTCAGAACATGGTCTGATTTCTTAGGCAAAGACCCTATATGTTTATCAATCAAAACCTTGTATTGTTGATAATATTCTCTTTTCGGGTCTAAGTTTAAAATGCGGTGACTTAAATCACGTTTGAGAATTTCTGCTTTCTCAGTTCCAATATTTTCTATTGGTAAAGGATAACCAGTTAAAAAAACATTCTTTTCTTTTACTCCATAAAGCTTTAGCCGATTTGCCACCCAGGAATTAGGTGCAAAGTATTTTATTCTACTTTTTGCTGGTTCTAAAGAAGCCCAGCTGCGAGAAACATCAGCATCGCAAACAATGCAGAAAATATCTCCTGGATAGTTAGAAGCCTCAGCCATGAAAGCTGGAATAAAAAAAGAAGTAATTAAAGGAAGAGGTTTTTCTTTTAATTTTGAAATCAAATCTTTGCCCCATCCTTTTCTAATTAAAGAAGACATCTGTTTCAATCCCAAAGTTGGTTTAGATAAATCCCTTTTAGGATAAAAACCTTGAATCTTCTGGAATTTATCATAAAGAGAGAAAATACTCTCACCAATAAGAGGAATTCTTTTGGATCTTGAAATAAATTCATAAAACATTCTGGTTGATTCCCAGATTCTTTTATCCTTTTTCGGAATTCCCTCATAATCATTAGCAATTATAAGTTTTTCGTCAAAAGCCAAATCTTTTATAGGATAGACAGTTCTCTGATGACCATAACCCATATTAACTGTCACTACCCATGCTTTCTTATTGTCCATATTTATTTATTATACCTTTTATTTTCTTCTATTGACAATGCTTTTGGCTATATTAAAATAAAGATAGATACGCGTTTCGGTGAGGAAAGTGAAGTTAAAAACTTGGAGGAGGATTTTTTCTCCTTTCCTCACCACATTGTTCTTTTATATTTTACAGGAATCATTTTTTACACATAATTGATTCCTTCGAAGCCCAATAAGACTTCCATCTTATTGGGCTTTTTTCTTTCCTTTCTAACCAATAAACAAAAACAGCTAGAATTAAATAAGCAATTATCAACCATAACCAGTGGACGTTTTCAATAGTTTTTGCTGCCCAACTTTTAGAAAAGAAATCTACTATTTTTACAACATAAGTAAGCAACAACCAACAAGGCAAAGAAAGAATCAAGCCCAGGCCTGACCATAGCATTCCTGCCAAGCCGAAAATAAAGCCAAAAATCATAATCCAATAAATAAAAGGCAGAATTAAGACATTAGTTAAAGGACCTACTAAAGATATCCTGCCAAAGTTATAAATTAAAATTGGTAAAGTGAAAATGTAGGCAGAAAATGTCATAACAAGAATACTTCTGAAATTAAAGAACTTTACTTCTGGAACAAATCTTAGCCATCTTTTAAATGCAGGAGACAGATAAATAATTCCCAATACTGCTAAAAATGAAAGCTGGAAACCAACATCATAAAACAAAAGCAAAGGATTTATAACAAGTATTATACCTGCTGCTATTACTATGGCGCGAGAACTTACAGACTTCCTCCCAATCTTCTGACCCAGAAGAAAAAGTCCACCCATTATCCCCGCTCTAACTCCAGATGCCTGGAATCCAGTCATTGCAATAAAAAGAAAAATAATAATTATTGAGATATAAAAAGCCTGACCCTTCCAAAATCCAAGACCAAGTAAAAAAGACATTAAAATAGTGGAAAGTATCAATATATGCATTCCAGAGACAGCTGTGATATGACGCACACCAGCAATATTCAGCTTCTCTTTTAATTCCAAAGACATTCTGCTTTTATCTCCTAAAAGCATTGCTCCTAAAATTGAACTTTGAGGAGGAGATAATGATTTGTAAATACTTTGTCTTAATTTATCCTTGAAAAATAAAATTCCTGCATAACTTGCAGAAATAAAGCTTTTATATTCTCCCCTGCTTAACAATTCAACTTTTGGATAATAAATTACAGAATAGACTCCATCTTTTTTCAAATAATCCTTATAGTTAAAGTCTTCAAAAACAGCAGGAGTTTGCAATTTACCTGTAATCTTTATTTCATCTCCATATTTATACTCGGGATATCTTGAAACAGTAACCAGGATTTTCGAAGCTTGGCTTCCATTAGGAAGCCGAGCTTCTATCGTCAGCTTCGTATTCGTCTCTCTAACATCCGACTCTTTAACAACTCTACCAATCAAAACAATCTCTTCTTCTGAATCATTATATCTTCCTAATTCATAATTCTTTATTCTTAATTCCAATACTTGGTATCTCCAAACAATCAAAACTATTAAAATCAAGCAAAACCCAAAATAAATTATCTTTGATCTGCTCATCTTATTTCATTATACCTCATTCCGATGCTTACTATTAGGACATATCTGCCTCAAAACCCTTGACAAATCTAAATAGTGGGTGTATACTTTAGTATTGTTTTGTATTGTTATTTAGAAATAGAATATAGAATTCTTTTAAGGAGATAAAAGATGGAAGTTAAAGTTCTTTTCACTGAACCTGTTGTGGAAATTGATGGTGTAAAATATCATCATCATCCTAATGGAGGTGGTTTAGTAGCAGAGACAGCCAAAGTGGCTGAAAGTGCCTATGTTGGATTGTTTGCTTGGATCTATGGCAATGCTAAGATCTATGGCAATGCTCAAGTCTATGACAATGCTGAGGTCTATGGTGATGCTCAAGTCGCTGGCAATGCTAAGATCTATGGCAATGCTCAAGTCGCTGGCAATGCTAAGATCTATGGCAATGCTCAGGCCTATGGCAGTGCTGAGGTATCTGGCAATGCTAAGATATATGATGATGCTCAAGTCTATAGCAATGCTCAAGTTGCTGGCAATGCTAAGGTCTGTGGCAATACCCATCTCTATTGACACAAAACTCTCAGTCAAACCCTATGACGATGTCGTGGGGTTTTTTTATACAAGAACTTTCTCATTAAACCAACCGTATTAAGCTTAAATCCTTATCAGTTCCTCAAACTCAAGCATTATGCCTATTTGTGTCATATCCAGAAAGTTGAAGCACCCCTCAAAACCCTTGACAAATTTAAATAGCGGGTGTATAATACAAGTATCGTTAATTGTTATTTAAAAATATGGTTTCTGATAAAAGGAGATAAGAAATGATAGCAAATAATGTACCACTCGAAGAGAAATTCATTTTTACCCCTTCGCGTGAAACAGACCGAGAATCTAATGTTTTTATGAGATTACGAGATAATCCGAGAAGAGAAGACGTTCTGGTAAATGTTAAAACAGGGGAGGTGATAAAAATTTCTCCGAAAAAAGTAGACAACGGTTTTTCGTGGGAAGATGATGTTATTCAACTAAACATCTAACTCTAAGACCTATAGTCCTGCGACAATGTCGTGGGACTCTTTTTATACAATAACCTCCTCATTAAACCAACCTTATTAAACTTAAACCCTTATCATTTCCTCAAACTCTAACATTAGCATTATGCCTCTTTGTGTCATATCCAGAAAGTTGAAGCACCCTTCAAAACCCTTGACAAATTTAAATAGTGGGTGTATAATACAAGTATCGTTAATTGCTATTTAAAAATATGGTTTCTGAAATAAAAGGAGAATACAATGGCTAGTCAAAAGACAAAGAAAGTACTACAAGCAGAACTCAGACAAGCAAGAAGAAAAATAACTGATTTGGAAGAGGAAAGAGCGGATGCAGTAAAGAACGCATTACGATTCTCCGAACAGAACCGAGCTCTTAGCCAACAACTGCAGACAGAGGAAAAGCTTCTATCTAACATTGAAAAGCTTGATGAACAAATCTCGGAATCAAAGGAAACAATCAAAGAGTTAATTCGCGAAAAGAGCGAACTCAACCAGGAGAAAAAAGACCTGAGTTCCGCGTTAGATAAGAAACAAGAAGAAGCAAATGAACTACGCGAAATTGCACTTTGTGTGGCACAACAACTTAGCTGATCCTTTCCGTCTACAATATAAGTCCTGCGATAATCGTAGGGCTTTTTTTATACAACAACTTTCTCATTAAACCAACCTCATTAACCTTAAATCCTTATCATTTCCTCAAACTCAAGCATTATGCCTCTTTGTGTCGTATCCAGAAAGTTGAAGCACCATTACAAAACATTGACAAATTTAAACAATGGGTGTATGGTGTAGATAGTAAATTGTAAATAGAATATGGACTTTTTTTAAGGAGTGATAAAAATGAGTATCCCCCGTAGGGTTATTACCTCTTACGATACATTTGATGGCAGATGGTGTGCTCAATGGGAAGATGACAATGACCGTGAATATGGAAACACGGAACAAGAAGCTGTCCGAAAGCTTGTCAGAAACCATTCTATAGGAGATGGGCAAGAAGACGAATATACAATTGTTCCAAGGGTTAGTCCCTAAATTGAAGAAATGTTTCGGCAATATTCTCTAAGCCCTGAGATTATATCAACGGGCTTTTTTTATACAAGAGCTTTCTATTAAGCTTAAACTCTTATTAGTTCTTCAAACTCAAGCATTATGCCTATTTGTGTCGTATCCAGAAAGTTGAAGCACCCTTCAAAACCCTTGACAAATCTAAATAGCGGGTGTATAATACAAGTATCGTTAAAAATTGAACATTAACAGTATTATATTGAAAGGAAACAAGAAATGAGAAAAAATGGGTTTAGCTTAGCGGTGGTCATACTAGTTCTTCTAATTTTAGGAGTACTGGCAGTTATGGTAGTTGATCAATTCATTGACTCAAAATCCGAAAAGCAAGAAGATGAAAGCGATAACCCCTACAACATTACTCCACTTTCAGGCTTCAACGGTTTTCTCATCACAGCTTCCTATGACGACCCTGATGGTCATGCTTATCGTTTAAACCAAGCTGTGAACGAACTGGAGCTTAGGGGCTATGAGATTAAGACAATCGTGCCCTGTTATTACCGACCAACCAATAATCAGCTACGAAGTATTTGGGTAAGGGTGGAGAAAAAAGAGAAAGCCAAAACAAACTAACAAGCGGTAACATCGCACAATAGCGTGGTATATTGATAACAATCAATATCATCACGCTTTTTTTATACAAGAACTTTCTTACTTTGCTATATAAAAAATAACTAAAACTTAGCCGGGCTAAGTTTTATAGTTTTTCCACAGTTTACTTTTTTATTTATATATTATAAAATAAAAGTAGTTGTTTAACTATTCTTTCTAACATGTATTTGGAGGATTTTATCATGTGTAGGAAGAAACTACGGCTGGCCCTGGCGGGTTCTCACGGTCATTGGCGCGAAGAGAGAAAAGCCAAATTGAACTAGCGGGAGCACAGTCAACGAAAAGGCCGAGTTCGTGTAAGAACTCGGCCACTTTTTTTATCTTATTTTACAAATCTCAAAAAAAGGAGAAATTGCTTTTTGAATATTTAAAAGATATTTATCAGGATATGGCTTTACTTTTTCAAATTTAGGGTCAATTGTTTTCTCTGGTCTGAAGTTTTGGAGGTAATATTTTACTTTTGGACCCTCTATCCATTTAGCAATTTTTAAAATATCTTCTTTTGTATGAATGGTAGAAACCACGGTTGTCCGAAACTCAAAATCAATCCCTGAATTTTTTAATAACTCAACGCTTTTTTTAATCTTATTTTGGAATTTGGAATTTGGGATTTGGGATTTTAGCCCCAAAGGGGCTTTGATATCCATTGCCACATAGTCAATTACTTTTTTATCAATTAATTCTTTCAGCATCTTGGGATTTGAACCATTGGTATCAAGCTTCACTGCATATCCCATTTTCTTTATTTTCTTAATAAACTTTGGCAAGTCATTATTAATAGTTGGTTCTCCCCCACACAAAACGCAGCCCTCTAATAGTCCTTTTCTATCTTTTAAAAATTCAAAAAGCTCTTTTTCTGAAATTTTTGGTTGTTTTTTTATTTTCTCAGGCAAAACAAGCTCTGATGAGTAACACCAGGGACAGCGATAATTACAGCCAACAAGAAAAACCGTGGCAGCGAGCTTGCCCGGATAATCTATTAGAGTAAGTTTTTGCAAACCTCCAATAATCATAATTCTATGCCTTTAATTTAAACTCCTTTCTCTCTTTAAACTCCTGTCGCTTTCCAACGTGCCATTGCTGCACAGGCCTTAGGTAACCGACGACTCGAGAATAAACTTCGCAGGGCTGCTTGATTGTACATTTTGGGCAAAAAAAGTGTTCCCCAGTTAAATAACCGTGAGCAGGACAAATTGAAAAAGTGGGAGTTAA
>JAUWWC010000009.1 GCA_030617105.1 Candidatus Nealsoniibacteriota bacterium | reverse complement strand
TTTTTACTTAAAAGCACTTTTTCAGAGCCGTTCAAATGTTAAATCAACGCAAATTTTTCTTCCTGGATTTGTGAATCAAATTCGGTAAGATAATTGTAAAGGTTTGAAAGGATTTAACGTTAGGAGCCATCTTTTTTGACTGGCAAATTTGCCGGTAGTGACAATTTTATCTATCTTGACTAAATTAAATAAATTTAAACGCAAGATATATTGATAATAATATATTATGGAGAACAAACCTTCTGTACCACAAATCAATAAAAAAGCCCCGGAAGTTGATGAAGCAAGTCGTCTTATAAAAGTATTATTTGAAGATTTTTCTAAACATATAGAACAAGAGAAAGAACCTTTTGTAATATTATTAAAGGGTCACTTATTGCTTGAATATTATTTGAATCAAATAGTATTGCTTTACGTGAAAGATGCGAGAGATGTTGAAAAAAAGGGTTTTTTTGGAAAGGTTTCTATGCTTGAATCTACTGATAAACAGCTATTTAAACAAGAAATTTTTGATTCACTAAAGAGGTTGAATGAACTTCGTAATAGATTATCACACAGTTTAAACTTTAAAATTACAGAATCGGAAATTGATATGGTTGGTTTTTGTTTTGGCAAAAGTTACGTTTTAACTAAATATAAAAATCCAAAGAATAAAGAATTTTTACTAAAATGGGTTTTGAAGGAAATGGCTAAAAATGTTTTTTATCCTATCTATGCAGAAGTTGCCAGAAGCAAAGGGCTCATACCTATACCCCATCATAGGTAAGAGTATTTTCGATAAGCTTAGCTTAAATAAGCTTAGCTCATTTATTCGGGATTCTTCGGGTCCTAGCCCGGAGCTACGACCAGAGGGTTAATAGCCCTCTTTTTATTTGACATATTTTAATATCTATGATAATATTGGAGTAGTTTAAAAGTAGCTGTTTAAAAACTTCATATTTAACGAAAGGAGGTCTTTATGAGGGCTGTGCGTTCATTTATAAGAAGATGTTTTAAGAAAGATACCTCTCGGTTGACACTAAATAGAAGGTGGCAAAAAAGAAACAAAGAAGGAAAATGTGGAAAGTGTGGCAAAAAATTCACAGATTCTAATCCAGATTTTGGTGGAGGTCAGTGCCAAAATTGTTGGGCAAGCTGGGGCTGAAAATAAGATAATTTTTGAAAGGAGATAAAGATGGGAACGAAGAAAGTTATATTTGTTAATACAGGTGGCTGGGGCGATTTGAGTGCCTCAAAAGGAGATTACGATAGCATCATTGCTCTCTTTTCCAGAGAGTTGGAAAAAATGACTCAACCAGCTAGCGTGGGCTCAGGAAGAGAAAAAGTAGCAACTGCGATTACTGTTAAAAGCACCGATGAAGCAATTCAAATGATGCAAAAGCAAGATATAGATTCTTTAATTTTTCTTTCAAGGGGTATGATTTCTAAGGCTCGGGAAGTTAAAAAATCGCATCCCAGAATAAGAGTAGTTGTTTTTACTGGACTAATACCAGATGACGAAGTTATAATTGCAGACAAAGGATGGATTAGTTCAGATTTTGAGACTCTACTTAAACAAATCATAGTTGGTTAAACCAACAACAAACTATTTTTGGATATAGATAGCTCAAGTTAGACGCTTGAGCTTTTTTATTTAAATTGTAGATTGCGTTAAGCCTGGCTTAACGCAAAACTAGTCCAGTAAAACTTAGCCCGGCCAAGTTTTAACATTAGAGGGTTAATAGCCCTCTTTTTTCTTGTCGCTATTGACATATTTAAGTAATGGGTGTATGATGTAGGATAGTTTAGTTTAGCACATTTTTATAACCCTCTAACAGAAAGGAGAACAGAATGAACAAGAAAAAGAAGAAGTTGTTGTTGTGTTGTATAGTGGGTCCTTTGGTAGTCAGCGTTGCCACATCGGTCATTCTTGTGGTTACTATCCCGAGGGATGATTCCCGTAAGTTGGAGGCGTGGAATATTTATAAAGGAGAACTCGCTGCCTACAGAGTAGAAGTCGATGAAACGAAGAAAAATGGCGTATGGCAAAGATTAGTACACCTTGAACCTATGAATGCTTACGAGAAACCTCATCCAGACCCGTTTGCCCTTACCGGTCATGATTACGACGGTGATTACTGTTTTGATCGGGTCTTCATTCGTCCTTCCTCAATTAACGGGTATAACGCCGTGTATTTTACCAGAAGAGGAGAACGTTTGTGGGAACCATGCCCTGCGGACAAAGACAAATTGTCGCCCTTCACAGACAAACAGGTTGCATCGGCTCAGGCACAATTATATTTGGCAATGGCAACCACGCATAACGAAGCGCACATCGTTACTACTTTGAAGGACTGGAAGAAAAAGAACAATTAATACTTTCTGTTAAATCTAATAGGCCTGTTATGTTTTAGGACCTCTAACAGGCTTTTTTTTAAATCAACAATTCCCGAGCTAGTTCAAGCATATTTTCAGGGTTTTTAAGTAAATCCACCCACCTAAAAGTTCGAAAATCGTCCCATCCGGGGAGCACCGATTAGAGGGTTAATAGCCCTCTTTTGCTTGATTTATTTTAATATCTATGGTAATGTTAAGGCAGTTAAAAAAAACAGCAAATTGAAAATTTATACAGATTGAAAGGAGATATATAATGCCAAATATAGAGATTCATGGTTTAGCGATAAATCAAGCTCGTGATCTAAGATTTGAAATTTTCTCTGTCTTTAAGAATGAGCCATATGTTAAAGACATAGTGGTGACTATTTTCTCAACGCAGGTCCTTGATGTAAATGGGGAGACGCAGCCTTTTCTTAGGCTGGTAAACGACTGCCAGAAGAATACAAAAAGAATCATTGGAAAGCTTAAAAAATTTGGGCTGGATATCGAGCACGCTCGCCTTGAAAAATTCTATCCAAAGGCAAACGTAAGTAATGTGCCTCGAAAAAAAGTATCCTACCCGTCGGCAAAGCAGTTAAGGGGTAGGACGCTGGGTCGTATTTTGATCAAAATGGGAGTGTTGACAAGGGAGCAAGTTCACGAATGCCTGAAGATACAGGCATCAATGAAAGAGCACAAGAAAATAGGACAAATTTTTATTGAGCTAGGACTGGTAAACAAGGAACAGCTAAGGCATGCATTAACTTCACAAAAATAACACTAGACCCCGATTCTAAATAATAAAAGCCGAAGTTTATTCTCGGCTTTTTTCTTTATATTACATAGTTAACTATACGCTCAGACAGGTTCTAACCTCGTCCGTCCCTCGGAGCACCGATTAGAGGGTTAATAGCCCTCTTTTTGCTTGACAAAGCTAAATAATGGGTGTATAATGTAGGTAGTTATTTGACAATTTGACAATTGGTTGAATCAAAGATTTTTCATAGAAAAGGAGAAAAAAGATGAACGCGCAAATGGAAGATGGAGTAATTTATGACTTGAATCCTCCTGCTGTTATTAATGGAAAAAGATTTCACCGAGTTAAGTGTGACTATCGGGTTCCTAATAATCCAAATGAATATTCGGTAAGAGGAGTTCCAGAAGGAGGAGAAATAGAAGAAGCTTTTATTTTAAGGTTTACCGAAAAGGGAAGAGTAAGAGCTTTTCGATCTAAAAACCAAGGACCTCAGATTATACCGATAAGGAGGTGAGATTATGGTAAAGTGGCTTACTACAGAACATTGGAGTCGTTTGACAAAAGGAGAAGTAGAGGCAGAGCTTGAGCATCTTCTCCGTAATTGTAAGAGCAAAGGAGAGTTTGAGAGAGAATGTCGACATAGATTTGGCGCACCATCAGTTAGTCTTAGCTGGGGTGAAATTGGTCGTTCTGCAGTTATTTGTCGGCGGGGTAAAAGTGAGAGTATTTATACTTCTGTTTCCTTGGAAGAAGAATGGCTTTCCACTTAAAGCTCTGGCTTAATTAGTCGGGGCTTTTTTATAGATTGCGTTAAGCTTGGCTTAACGCAAAACTAGTGCTTTTTTAGTTTTGCACTTGACAGAGTATTTTGATTGTCTATAATTGGATTAATTGTGAAAAAATTGTTCTTTTATACATAGGAATGTTCTGAAGCAGAAAAAAAGTCCCTGGAGGATCGGTAGTCAACTTCAAAAAACATAGAAATAAAAGGTTTGATTACATCCATTCATACTTTATTTTTTGCTTCAGTTCTTCAAGGATGAGGAGAGAGAGTGGCGAGTATCGCCAGCTTATAAAGGAAGCTTTAGCCTCTGATGCATGTTGAAGCAAATCAGAACATAAATATGTTCTTGACGAGAAACCTACTCTCTGCCCCATCTTATTGTCCTTTTCAGGGAGGTCTACTTGACCTCCTTTTTTATTTTGGTATTATTAAATAATGAGAAAGCAAGTGAAGAAAACGAAGAAAATAAGGAAAACAAAGAAAATAGAGAGAATTAAGAGGGCTAAGAAAATAAATACTGAAGATATGGTCAGGCGGACTAAACTTAGGGTGATTGGAATTGGAGGCGGCGGCGATTCAATTATTTCAGAAATTGTTTCCAGGATAAAAAAAGCAGATTTTATAGCAGCTAATACAGATGCGCGCGCTCTTAGAACAGTAAGGAAAGCCAAGCGGTTTCAGTTTGGTCAGAGTTTAACCGGGGGATTGGGCACAGGAATGAATACAGAGATAGGGGAAATGGCTGCTCAAAACGAAAAAGACAAGATAAAAAAGCTTTTTGAAGGACAAGACCTTTGCATTATAATTGCTTCCTTAGGTGGAGGAACTGGCTCTGGCTCTACTCCTGTTTTTGCTAAGGTTTCAAAGAATTTACCTTGCCTTACTTATGGAATTTTTACTTTGCCTTTTGAGTTTGAAGGAGAGAAGAAAATGGATATTGCCAAAGAATCCCTTGAGAGGATAAGGCCTCATCTAAATGCTTTTTCAGTTATTCCCAATGAAAGGATTTTCCAGATAATTGATAAAAACACTCCTTTGAAAAATGCTCTTTCTGCTATTAATAAGAGATTAACTGACAATTTAGAAGGATTAATTGAAATGATTTATTCAGCAGGCTTAATTAATATTGATTTCGCTGATTTAAAGACGATTCTTGCTGGTCGCGGCCGCTTAGCTTATTTAAACACAATAGAAATTGAGCAAGCTAACAAGGAAGAGGCAGCTAAAAAAGTAATTTCCAGCCCTCTCTATTCTTACACTATTAAAGGGGCAAGGGGGATTCTATATAATATAGTGGGTGGAAAAGCGCTTCAGCTTTCAGAAGTTTCTCAAATATCAAAAGTTATTTCTGACTCAATAAATAAAAATGCAAAGATTATATTCGGTATTAATCAAAACCAGAAATACAAAGATAAAATAAAAATAACTTTATTAGCTACTGGTTGTGCAATAAAAGGAATTAGAAAGCCAAAACCTCAATCTAAACCGAAGCCGAAGCCAAAGCCAAAACCAAGGCCAAAGCCAAAACCAAGGCCAAAGCCAAAACCTAAGCCCCAACCAAAGCCCCAACCAAAGCCCCAGAATAAACCCAAGCCTAAACCTGAACCAAAACCACAGCCAAAGCCAAAACCAAGGCCAAAGCCAAAACCAAGGCCAAAGCCAAAACCTAAGCCATCTTCTCCATCGCCTATTTTGCCAATTGGCGGGAAAATTAGACGAAATGCTCTTCAAGTAAAAAAGGTAGCTGAGCAAGAAGAAAAAGAACTAATAGAAAAAGAGAAATTCTGGGAAACCCCTGCTATATTTAGAAGAAAAAATAACAACAAATTATAATGGAAATTAGAAAAGCTATCATACCCCTTGCTGGTTTGGCTACAAGATTTCTGCCTTTGTCAAAAGTAGTACCAAAAGAACTTTGGCCATTAGTGGATGCGCCGATTATTCAATATATTATTGCTGAAGCCAAAGAATCAGGAATTAAAGAAATAATCTTTGTTTTAAAACCAGAGAATAGGAGAGTTTTAGATTATTTAAAGCCATCTCCAAAAATAGAAAAGATTTTAAAAGAGAAAAAAAGAGAAGATATTTTATTTGAAGTGAAAAACTTAGAAGAACTTTGTAAAAACATTTCTTTCTCTTATGTTTTTCAGAAAAAGCCATTAGGAGATGGTCATGCTATACTGCAGGCAGCAAAACTTATAGGAGAAGAGTCAGTGGCTTGCATGTTTGGAGATGATATTATTGATTCAAGAATTCCTGGTGTTTCGCAATTAGCAAAGGTTTTTAAAACCTGTCAGAAGCCGATTGTCGGCCTTTATTGTCCATCAAAAGAAAAAATCCCTTGTTATGGAATAGTTGGGATTGAAAAAATAGCTAATCGTCTTTACAAGATTAAAAAGATTATTGAAAAACCTTCCTTAGAGCAAGCTCCTTCTAATTTGGCAATTGTTGGAAGGTATATTTTAACTCCTGAAGTTTTTGATTATTTGAAAAAAGCCAAACCAAGCAGAAAGGGTGAGATTATTTTAGCTGAAGTCTTTAATAATCAAATGCTAAGAGATGGAAAAGTGATTTATGGATACGAGTTTGAAGGAGAATGGCTTGAATGCGGGGATAAGCTAAGATGGTTGAAATCAAATCTTTATCTTTCCTTGAAACATCCAAAATATGGACCAGAATTAAAAGAATACTTAAAACAGATAACATGATTGAGATTACCAAATCAATTCTAAAAAACATCTATCAAAAAAGGCCTGCTAATGCCAGGAAATATGATTATGGATTATTAATAGTTATTGGTGGATCAGAATTTTATAGTGGCTCCCCAGCTTTTTCAGCTCTGGCTGCTTTTAAAACAGGAGTAGATATGGTTAGAATTATTGCTCCCAAAAGAGCGGCTGATATAATTGCTTCTTTTAGCCCTAATTTAGCAGCTTATCCTTTACAAGGAGCTCATTTGAACAAAGAGCATTTAACAACTTTAATTTCAATGACGAAAAGCGCTAAGGTTGCTGCTAAAGGAAAAGCAGCTGTTGTGATTGGCGGCGGAATAGGAAGGTCGCAAGAAACCCAAGAGGCAATTTTAGAATATTTATCTCAGGCTTCTGTGCCAGTCGTTGTTGATGCTGATGGAATTCATGCTTTAGGGGAAAAACCAGAAATAATATCTGACCAGCCGTGTTTGATTACTCCTCATGCTCACGAATTTTTCGTTTTGACAGGAAAAGAAGTGGCTGAACTTTCTGACGAGGGGAAAATAAGGATAGTTCAGCAAGAAGCTAGCCGGCTTAAGACAACAATCTTATTAAAAGGAAAAATAGATATAATTTCTAATGGTAAAGAAGTTGCAATCGCCAAAGCTGGTTCTCCCTATATGACCGTCGGCGGTATGGGGGATACTTTAGCTGGTGTTTGCGGGGCTTTGTTAGCAAGAGGGATGAATCCTTTTGAAGCAGGCCAAGCTGGTATTTTAATTAATGATTTAGCAGGTGAAGCAGCTTGCAAAAAATTAGGAGAATCAGTAATGGCTACTGATTTAATAGAGGCAATTCCTCAAGTAATAAAAGGTCGCTTTCTAAAATAAAAACTTAATTAAAAATGCTTAATTTAAAAAACAAAGTAGCTATTATTACGGGAGCTAGAAGAGGCATGGGCAGGACTCATGCTTTAACTTTGGCTAAGGCAGGAGCAAAAGTTGTTGTTTCTGATATTTCTTTGGAAGATTGTGAAAAAGTGGTAAAAGAAATTGAAAAAGATGGAGGAAAGGCATTAGCTCTAAAAAGTGATATTACTAAAAAGAAAGAAGTTGAGGACATGGTTAAAAAGACAGTTGAGAAATGGAGAAAGATAGATCTTTTAGTCAATAATGCTGGAATTTGTCAATTTAAACCATTTCTGGACCTAACTGAAGAAGAATGGGATAGGACGATTAATATTAATTTGAAAGGATATTTTCTTTGCGCCCAAGCAGCAGCAAAAGAAATGGCAAAGAAGAAATCAGGAGTGATTGTTAATATCGCATCAGTAGCTATGGGTCAGCAGGGAATTGGTTTTCCTAATATTGCTCATTACTGCGCTTCAAAAGGAGGAATTGTTGGAATGACCGAGGCCATGGCTGTAGAATTGGCGCCTCTTAATATCAGGGTTAATGCTGTTTCTCCTGGAATGATTGATACTCCAATGGTTGATCCAGTTATGAAAGATCCTAAGCAAAAACAAGGAATTTTAGCCAGGATTCCAATGCATCGCATGGCAGATGCTCAAGAAGTTTCTAATTTAGTTTTGTTCTTGGTTTCTGATGAATCCTCTTATATGACTGGTTCCACCGTAGTAATTGACGGCGGCTGGCTTGCTGGGTAACCAGACTTCTTGTAGGGGTGGGGTTCTCCCGCCCCTTTTTTGTTTTTGGAGAATAGTGTAAAATGAAACAATATGTATGATTTAATTATAATAGGCGGGGGGCCGGCTGGGATGACAGCTGGAATCTATGCTTCTCGCTTGGGTTTAAAAACTCTTCTAATTACTAAAAGCTTTGGAGGTCAGATAGCAAAGAAAGCTGTTGCTATTGATAATTATCCTGGGTTTGAATCAATTTCTGGAATTGAATTAGTTCAGAAAATGGAAAAGCATTTGAAAGCACAGAAGATTGATATTAAATTAGGCCATGTTTTAAATATTAAGAAAAAAGCCAGTAATTTCTTAGTTTTTACTAAAGGCAAGAAAGAATATCAGGCAAAGTCAGTAATCCTTGCTTCTGGCGCTGACCCCCGTCCATTAGAAGTTCCGGGTGAAAAAGAGTTTATTGGAAAAGGCGTAAGTTACTGCTCTGTATGCGATGGGCCAATGTTTAGAAATAAAGTAGTAGCTGTAATTGGTGGTGGAAATGCTGGTTTTGAAACTGCTATATTTCTAACAAAGCTTGCTAAAAAGATATATATTTTAGAATATGCAGATAAGATTAAGGCAGATGCAATTAATCAGGAATTAGTTGCTAACTCAGGCAAAGCAGAAATAATTACAAAAGCTGCTTTAAAAGAGATTAAAGGCAAAAAGTTTGTAGAATCAATAGTTTATGAAGATAAAAACAAGAAAGAGAAAATCCTGAAAGTTCAAGGCGTCTTTGTTGAGGTTGGTTATGAGCCAGCAACCTCTTATGCAAAAGGTTTGGTTAATTTTAATAAAAGAGATGAGATAAAGGTTGAGTTTGAAACTTGTCAGACAAAAACTCCAGGGCTTTTTGCTGCTGGTGATTTAAATGTTGGCGCGGTTAAGCAAATTGTTACTGCTGCAGGCGAAGGAGCTAAGGCAGCTTTAGCAGCTTATGATTATATCAATAAAAGCTAAACAGATTTTAAATTCAAGAAGAAACCCTACTGTTGAAGTTGAATTGGAAACTGATAAAGGTGTTTTCAAAGCATCTGTTCCTTCTGGCGCTTCTCAAGGAAAACACGAGGCAAAAACAGTAAAAACATCAAAGGCAATAAAAAACATAAATCAAATTATTGCTCCTAAATTGATTGGCAAAGATCCAACAAAGCAAAAAGAAATTGATAAATCCCTGGCAAAGAAATTAGGGGCAAATGCAATTTTGCCTGTTTCCATTGCTGTTTGCCGAGCCGGCGCACGTGCAGAAAGTCTTCCATTATATAAATATATTAACAAGTCTTACAGAGACCGGGTCTCTGTCAGCTTTCCAAAGCCCTGCGTTTTGCTTATTGAAGGAGGGCTCCATGCTAAGAATAAACTTGATTTCCAGGAGTTTATGATTATTGAGGAATTTGAGCAGGCAAAGGAAATTTATCAAAAACTTGGCAAGATTTTAAATGTGGGCATGGGTCTTGAAGGGGGATTTGCTCCAAAGATTTCAAATATTGAACAGGCATTAGATTTAATAATGCAGGCAGCCGGAGGAGCCAAGCTCCAAATTGGTCTGGATTGCGCTGGTTCGCATTTTAAGAAAGGGAAATATACTCTGGATTTTTATCAGGACTTAGTGAAAAAATATCCAATAGTTTTTTTGGAAGACCCTTTTGGACAAGATAACTGGAAGCAATGGAGGTTGTTGAAATCAAAAATCAAGACTTTAATTATTGGCGATGATTTAACAGTTACCAACAAAAAAAGATTAAAAAAAGCTATCAAAGAAAACTGCATTGATGGGCTTGTGATAAAACCTAATCAAATTGGGACAATTACAGAAACGCTTGAATGTGTAAAAATTGCTAAGAAGGCTAATTTAAAAATTATGGTTTCTCACAGGGCAGGGGAGACAATGGACGATTTTATTGCTGACTTGGCAGTTGGCATCGGAGCTGACTTCATCAAATCCGGCGGACCCTTCGCATCTGAACGTTTGGCAAAATACAAAAGATTAGCTAAAATAGAAAAAGAATATGGCTAAATTATTTTTATTAAGACATTTTAAATCGCAGTGGAATTTGGAAAATAGGTTTACTGGCTGGGTTGATGTGCCCTTAATGGAAGGGCGAGACGAGAAAGCAAAGAAGATGTCAAAAAAGATATTTAAGAATAAAATACATGTTATTTATTCTTCGCCTTTGTTTAGAAATCAGGACAGCGTTGCAAAAATGTTGGGTTATGTTTCTAAATATCCTATCTTTATTCATCTTGACAAAGGAAGAATGAAAAGATGGGCCAGTTTTAAAGAAATAAATAAGAAATATATTCCAGTATATATTTCAGAGAGATTGAACGAAAGATACTATGGAAATTTGCAGGGTGAAGATAAAGCTAAAATGATGAGAAAGCATGGCAAAGAAAAAGTTCATCTTTGGCGTCGGGGGTTTTGGAACGTTCCACCTGGTGGCGAAAATTTAAGAAAAACATATAGGAGGGCGCTGCCGATTTATAGAAAATACATATTAAAAGATTTAAAAAAAGGCAAGAATGTTTTAATAGTTGCCAGTCACAATTCTTTGAGGGCTTTGATAAAATATATTGAGAAGATTTCTGACAAAGATATTATCAATGTTGAGCTTGATTACGGAGCTTTGCTAAAATACGAAATTAATAAGTCAGGGTTGCCAAGAAATAAATTCTTTGATAAACTAAAAGATCATGACTAATAAATTATTTATCCCAATAGCAATTATTATAGTTGGTGTTTTAATTGCTGGGGTAATCGTTTATACCAACTATGCAAAGTCTTCAGCAGAAGAGGACGAGGTTTTATCTTCTCAAGAAGCAGGAGAGAAGGTGCTAAACTTTATTAATGATAATATTTTGCAAGGACAAATTACTGCTTCTTTAATAGAGATCTTGGAAGAGAAAGGATTATATATAGTTAAGTTTGAGGTTGAAGGAGAGCAAATAGAATGGCGTATAACAAAAGATGGAGAGCTTATTCTTCCACAAGCGATTGATTTAACGGAGATTGAAGCAGAACCAGAGCAACCATCTTCCTTGGAGGAGTTTGCCAAGTGTCTAAAAGAAAAAGGAATGAAATTCTATGGAGCTTCATGGTGTAGTTGGTGCAAGAAGCAAAAAGAGCTTTTTGAAGAAGATGTTGAGTATTTGCCTTATGTTGAGTGTATTGATGAGGAGACCGATGAAGTGACTGCTGAATGTCAGGAAGCTGGCATTAGCGGTTTTCCAACCTGGAAGCTTCCAAACGGAGAAATGTCCTCTGGTTTTAAATCGCTTGAAGAATTGTCTGAACTATCTGGCTGCGCTCTTGAGTAAAAATATCTATGAAAGTTAAAGTTTTTTCCACGTCAAGTTGTCCTTATTGCGTTACTCTAAAAGAGTTCTTAAAAGAACATAATATTGAGTTTGAGGACATTGATGTTTCTCAAAATAAAGCAGCTTTGGATGAAATGGTTGAAAAGTCAGGCCAGATGGGAGTACCCGTGATTGAAATTGATGGGAAGATCGTTATCGGCTTTGACAAAGAAAAAATTAGCCAATTATTAAATCTTAAAGAATAAATTTATGATTAAAATTGCAATAAACGGCTTTGGTCGGATTGGCCGTCCAACATTTAGAAGAATTATTGATAATCATCCTGATTTGGAAGTTGTTGCTATTAATGATTTAACAGATAATAAAACTTTGGCTCATCTTTTAAAATACGACTCTGTATATGGAAGATATGATAAGAAGATTAATTGCGCTATGCTTTCTGAGCCAGAACCAGAGAAATTGCCTTGGAAAAAATTAGGAGCAGATGTTGTTTTGGAATGTACTGGTTATTTTAGGGATTTGGCAGGAGCTAAGAAACATATTAAAGCAGGCGCTAAAAAAGTAATAATTTCTGCCCCTGCTAAAACAGACGCAATCCCGGGATATGTTTTAGGGGTTAATGAAGAAAAGTTTAGTCCTAAAGTTGATATTATGGATATGGGTTCTTGCACTACTAATTGCTTGGCTCCAATTGCAAAAGTTTTAAATGATAATTTCAAAATAAAGACAGGTTTTATGACCACTGTTCACAGTTATACTAATGACCAGAGAATATTGGATTTGCCCCATAAAGATTTAAGAAGAACAAGGGCAGCTGCTCTAAATATGATTCCTACTACTACTGGTGCTACTAAAGCAATTGGCAAGATTATCCCTATATTAAAAGGAAAATTAGATGGAATCGCAATTCGTGTTCCTACTCCTACTGTTTCAATTGTGGACTTAGTTGTTCAGGTGAGAAAAGCAACTACTGCAGCAGAGGTTAATAGAGTATTTAAAAAAGCAGCAAAATCAAAAGAGCTTAAAGGAATTTTAAGAGTGGAAAAAGAACCATTGGTTTCCACTGATTATATTGCTGATACTTATTCTGCAATTATTGATTTGTCTTTAACAGATGTGCATAATACTTTGATTAAAGTCCTCGGCTGGTATGATAATGAATATGGATATGCTTGTCGGTTAGCAGAGTTTGCAGAGTATATAGGGAAGAAGATATAATTATATTTAATTTTGAAATAGAAAAGCCGAAACGTTTGTTTCGGCTTTTTGCTTTGTTTCATGCATGCTCTATACGAACTACTTCATGGCTTGATTGGTTTTCTTCAGGATAATAAGTCCAATGCTTCTCATCTCTTTTTAGGGTACCACCACCTGCAAGTCTAATTTCAGTAGGCTGGGACCAGTTCCCTTTTGATATTATTTCAGATATTCTTGTCTTACGGGAATCTACAGATGCTTCTTTGAGATAAAGAAGTCTAAATGTCTTTTTGTGAATTCCAGATAGAAAACCATCCATTTGGTGTACACTTATTCTTTGTATTCTAGCCACTGTCTTCTTAGTCATTTCATTCTCCTTGTTAAAGAACTAATTTTAAGATTTTTCTTTTTAATGATTTAATAATATCTTTTTATTTAAGTTTGTCAAGGTTTTGCCTATATTAGTTTTTCACTTTTTTGTTTTTTTGGAATAGGGTATAATAGAATATATGATAAAAAAGGGAAATTTGTATTATCCAAGTGAAGAGTTTAAGAAACAGGCTTGGGTGAATGATAAAGCGATTTATAAAAAGGCAGCTAAAAATCCAGTTAAGTTTTGGGAGGATTTAGCCAAAGACCTGGTTTGGTTTAAAAAGTGGAACAAAGGTTTTGTTCACAAGCCGCCTTACTTTGAATGGTTTGTTAATGGGAAAATAAACATTACGCAAAATGCTTTGGATAGGCATTTGGACAAGCGAAAAGATAAACCAGCTCTAATCTGGGAGCCAGAGCCAATTAAGGAGAAAGCAAGAGTTTTCACTTATTATGAGCTCTTTAAAGAAGTTAACAAGTTTGCTAATGCTTTAAAGAAATTAGGAGTGAAGAAAGGGGATAGAATAGGAATTTATTTACCAATGATTCCTGAAGTAGTAATTGCAATGTTAGGTTGCGCTCGTATTGGAGCTGTTCATGTAGTTGTATTTTCAGCTTTTAGTTCTAAAGCTTTGAACGTAAGATTGCAAGATACTAAAGCGAAAATCTTAATTACAGCAGATGGTTATTATCGCAGAGGCAAGGTTATTGATTTAAAGAAAAATGCTGATCAAGGCATAAAAAAGACCAATGTGAAAAAGGTTGTTGTGGTAAAGAGAACAGGGAATAAGGTTAAGATGAGAAAAGGTAGAGATATTTGGTGGAAGGAATTAATTAACAAGGAAAGCAATCAATGCGAGCCAAGATCAATGGATTCAGAAGACCTTTTGTTTGTGCTTTACACCAGCGGGAGCACTGGTCGTCCAAAGGGATGTGTGCATGTTTGCGGCGGTTATGCTGTGCAGGCATATTGGACAGCAAAGTGGATATTTGATTTAAAAGAGGATGATGTTTTCTGGTGCACTTCAGACCCTGGCTGGGTTACTGGGCATACATATACAATATATTCCCCATTGCTTAATGGGGTAACAACTTTAATGTATGAAGGCGTACCAGATTATCCAGCTCCTGACAGATGGGCTCAGATTATTGAAAAGCATAAAGTAAGTATTTTCTATACAGCTCCTACAGCAATTCGGATGTTTGAGAAATATGGAACTGATTTTGTCAGAAAGCATAAATTAGAAACTTTGCGTCTCTTAGGTTCAGTTGGTGAGCCAATTGATGAAGCAGCTTGGCAGTGGTATTTTAAAGAAGTGGGCAAAGAAAGATGTCCGATTGTTGATACTTGGTGGCAGACCGAAACAGGAGGGATATTAATTACTTCTTTGCCAGGCCTTGGTCCTTTTAAACCAAGCTTCACTGGCTTGCCTTTTCCTGGAGTAAAAGTTGATTTTAAAGATGGTAATTTGGTAATCTTGCCTCCTTTTGCTCCTGGTCTTTTACGGGGTGTATATAAAAACCCAAAGAGGTATTTAAAAACTTATTGGACACAATACGGCAAAAAGATATATTTTACCAGTGATGGAGCTTATCAGGATAAACAGGGTTTGATAAGAGTTATTGGCAGGGTTGATGACGTAATTAAAGTAGCTGGTCATAGGATAACTACTGGTGAACTGGAAAGCGCAATTGCTTTGCACAAAGATATTACAGAGTGCGCTGTAGTTGGCAAAGCAGATGAGATAAAAGGAGAAGTTCCAATTGCTTTTGTGATTTCCAGAACTAAAAAATCATCAGAAGTAATAGCAAAAGAAGTAATTACTCAGGTAAGAAAAGAAATAGGGCCAATTGCCTCGCCAAAACAAGTTTATCTGGTTAAGGATTTGCCAAAGACCAGGTCAGGCAAGATAATGCGGAGAATCTTAAGAAAATTATTCACTGGCGAGGACTTAGGCGACTTAAGTACCTTAGCCAATCCCGAAATCGTGGAAGAGATTAAAAATATGATTAAATAAAACATGTTTAAAAAGCAAAAACATATACTTTGGTTTAAGCAGATTAATTCAAAAGATGTTGCTTTGGTTGGAGGAAAGAATGCTTCTTTAGGAGAGATGGTGAGAAATCTTTCTAAAGAAGGAATAAATATCCCTGATGGTTTTACTTTAACAGCAAAGGCATATAGGTATTTCTTGAAGAAGAATAAAATTGATAAAGAAATAAGAGAGATCTTCATGGAATTTAACCCAAATAGTTTGAAGAGCTTAAAAGAAACTGGAAAAGCAGCAAGAAGTTTAATCTTAAATGCAGAATTCCCAAAGGATTTAGAGAAAAAGATAATAAAGTCGTATAGAAAACTTTCTAAAAAATATAGGCAGGATAATGTTGATGTTGCTGTTCGTTCTTCAGCAACAGCTGAAGATCTTAAGACAGCCAGTTTCGCAGGCCAGATGGAAACATTTTTAAATATTAGAGGAGAAGAACAATTATTAGTTTCTGTTAGAAAGTGCCTTGCATCTTTATTTACTGACAGAGTAATTTCTTACCGTGAGGAAAAGGAATTTGACCATTTGAAAATAGCTCTTTCAGTTGGAGTTCAGAAGATGGTGAGAAGTGATTTAGGTTCTTCTGGAGTGATGTTCACTTTAGATACTGAAACCGGATTCCCTAATGTTGTTTTAATTAATTCCATTTGGGGCATAGGAGAATTAATAGTTAAGGGCAAGATTACTCCTGATGAGTTTTATGTTTTCAAGCCCACCCTGAAGAAGGGATTTAAATCAATAATTGTTAAGAATTTAGGCAGAAAGACCAAGAAATATATTTATGCTAAAAAGGGAGGTTTGAAGGAAGCAAAAGTTAAATCAAAAGATCAACTAAGGTTTTCCTTAACTGATAAAGATATTTTGTGTTTAGCTCAATGGGCTTGTCAGATTGAAGAGTTTTATGAATTACATCAGGATATTGAATGGGCAAAGGATGGAAAAACAGGAGAGCTTTTTATTGTTCAATCAAGGCCAGAAACAGTTCATGCTCCAAAAACAGCCAAGGTTTATCAGGAGTATAAGCTAAAGACAAAAAAGAAACCAATTTTATCTGGTATTGCTATTGGAGATAAGATTGGCACAGGTAAAGTAAGAATGATTTCTGATGTTTCAAAGATTGGTCAATTTAAACAAGGAGAAGTTTTAGTAACTAAAATGACTGATCCTGATTGGGTTCCAATAATGCGTTTAGCTTCAGCAATTATTACTGATGAAGGAGGTAAAACCTGTCATAGCGCTATTGTTTCAAGGGAGCTTGGCATTCCTTGTATTGTTGGGACAGAAAAGGCAACTAGGATTTTCAAAACAGGGCAAATGGTTAGTGTTGACTGCACCCAAGGATTAAATGGAAGAGTTTTTGAAGGGGAAGTTCCTTTTGAAGTTAAGGAATATAATTTGAGAAAGATACCTAAATTGAAAACAAAAATAATGCTTAATATTGGGGCACCTGGAATTGCCTTTAAAGCGTCTTTTCTGCCTAATAAAGGAGTAGGGCTGGCAAGAGAAGAATTTATTATTGCTGAAAAGATTAGGGTTCATCCTTTAGCGCTTTACCACTTTAATAAAATAAAGGATAAGAAATTAAAAAACAAGATTAAAGAAATAACTGTTGAGCATAAGGATAAAAAAGAATACTTTATTAAGGAATTAGCTGAAGGAATTAGCCAGATAGCTGCTGCTTTTTACCCTAAAGAAGTAATTGTTAGGTTTTCTGATTTCAAAACCAATGAATATCGCAATTTAATTGGTGGAGAGCTTTTTGAAGGCGAGGAGGCAAACCCGATGCTTGGGTTTAGAGGAGCTTCCAGATATATTGATGAGAATTTTCAGCCAGCATTTAAAATGGAATGCCAGGCAATAAAAAGAGCAAGAAATGTGTTTGGATTGGACAATATCTCAGTTATGGTTCCTTTCTGCCGCACTGTTGAAGAGGGAGAAGAGGTATTAAAGTTAATTAAGAAGTTTGGGCTTAAAGATTTAAAAACTTATGTTATGTGTGAAATTCCTTCTAATGTTGTTTTAGCTGAAGAATTCTTGAAGATTTTTGATGGTATGTCTATAGGCAGTAATGATTTAACTCAATTAGTTCTTGGACTTGATAGAGACAATGCTAAGATTGCATATATTGGAGATGAAAGAAATGAAGCAGTAAAAGAAATGATTAGCAAGGTTATTAAGCTTTGCCAGGAAAAGAAGAAATACTGCGGAATTTGCGGCGAGGGACCTTCTACATACGAAGAGTTTGCTGAATTTCTGCAAAAACAGGGAATAGAATCAATGTCTTTAAGTCCTGACGCAGTAATCAAAACAATTTTGAATCTCGCTAAATAATATGTTTGACATAATTACTTTTGGGTCTGCTACTTGGGATGTTTTTCTGAGACTGAAACCAGCCTCGGGCTGGCAGGTACTGAAAAACAAGAAGTTTATTAAAGGCAAAGGGATTTGCTTTAATTTAGGTTCAAAAGTTGATGTAAGAGATATTTATCTTTCTTCTGGTGGTGGAGGAACAAACACAGCAGCTGGTTTTGTTAAGCAGGGATTTAAAACAGCTTATTTCGGAACAGTTGGAAGGGATTTAGCAGGCCAAGAGATTATTAAAGAATTAAAAAAACTTGGCATAGATACTCGTTTTATTTCTAAAACAAATCTAAAGCCAACTAATCATTCTGTTATTCTCAATACTGGTCCAGAAGGAAATAGAACCGTTTTAGCTTATAGAGGAGCTTCAGAAGTTTTGACAAAGAAAGATATTCCTTGGAGCAAATTAAAGGCAAAATGGTTTTATCTTGCACCGCTTTCAGGAAAAGCATCTAAGCTTGCAAAAGATATTGTTAATTTTGCTTACAAAAACAAGATTAATATTGTTTTTAGTCCTGGCAATTCTCAGATTTCTTTAGCTGCAGCAACTTTTAAATCAATACTTAAGAAGATTGATATTTTGGTTTTAAATCGAGAAGAGGCATCTTTATTAACTGAAATTCCTTATCAAAAAGAAAAAGAGATTTTTAAAAAGCTTGATGAAATGTGCCCTGGCATTGCTATAATGGGGTCTTCTAAAGGAGTCAAGGTTTCTGATGGAAAATATCTTTATCAAGCTAAAATGCCTATAATAAAAGTAGTTGATAAAACTGGAGGAGGAGATGCTGCTTCTTCTGGATTTGTTTCTAAATATATAATAGAAGGTAATATAGAGCATGCTGTTCAATTAAATGTAGCTAATGCTGCTTCTTGTTTTCAAAAATGGGGAGCTAAGCAGGGATTATTGAGAAAGAATGAGAAGTTTAGAAAAGTAAAAGTAGATAAAATAAAATTATGACATTAAAAGATTATTTAAAAAAAGCGCAAAGGCAAAAGTTTGCTATTGGTCAGTTTAATTTCTCAACCCTTGAGCAGTTGAGAGGGATTTTAGCTGCTGCCCAGAAAATGAAAAGTCCAGTGATTCTTGGGACGTCGGAAGGGGAGACCAAGCATTTGGGTTTAAAGCAAATTGTTGCTTTGGTTGAGATTGAAAAGATGAAATACAAAGTTGATGTTTTTCTAAATCTTGATCATGCAAAAGATTTAGACATAATTAAAAAGGCCATTGATTTTGGCTATTCAGCAGTGCATTTTGATGGTTCTCATCTGCCTCTTGAAAAAAATATAAAATATGCTAAAAAAGTAGTAGAGTATGCTTATAAGAGAGGTGTTTTAGTTGAAGGAACATTTCCAGGAGCAGATAGTTTTACAGTAGATATCGGAAATATTCACGGTATGCATAGAGACGTTAAACTCAATTTTGAAAAATTGAAAGAAATTAGAAAAAATACAAACGCATTTTTGGTTCTTCATGGCGGTTCTGGTATTTCCAAAGACCAAATTAAGAAAGCTATTGAGTTGGGTATTGTAAAAATTAATATTAACACCGAATTAAGATTAGCTTGGAAAAGAAGTTTGCTAAAGAGTCTGAAAAGTCAAGAAATTAAACCATATAAGGTTTTGCCCCAGGTTCAAAAGGCTATTCAGGAAAAAGTTGAAGAGAAGTTAAAATCATTTAAAAAATGAATAAAAAAGATTTCTTAATAATATTAGCAGGTTTAATTGTTTTAGGTTTGATAGTTTTAGCATCTTTTTTAGTTCCTCAGGTTCCTGAAGAAGTAAATATTATTACTGATGCAAATGAGTATGGAATGGGGGATATGTTAAAAGTAAAGATTGAAAACAATTTAAAGAAAAGTATCTGCTTTTCTTCTTGCTATCCTTATAATATTGAGAAGAAAAATGGAGAATGGAATGGTTACTCTTATGGAGATTGCTCAAATAGTAATTTAAATGAGAATTGCATTGACTCAAGACAAGTTAAAGCATTTGAGTTTACTATACCTTTTATTGAAGCAGGAGCTCATCGGCTTGGTGTCTCAGCTTGCATTGGATGTAATGTTAATCAAACATTTAGAGAAGACCAGAAATTTTATTCTAATGATTTTTTAATAAGATAATGGCAAAAGTTATTCAAGAATATAAGAAATGCATTGGCTGCGGTTCTTGCGCAGCAATATGTTCAGAATACTGGAAAATGACTGATGATGGAAAAGCCAAACCCATTGGCTCAAAACTTAATTCTAATGGGAATTATGAATTAGAAGTTGAGCAAGTCGGCTGCAATCAAGAGGCAGCTGAGGCTTGTCCAGTTGAGTGTATTCATGTTAAACCTTAAGGCAAAAATTAGGGAGAAAACAGGGAAAAAGGTCAAAGCATTAAGAAAGCAGGGCATCCTGCCTGCTGTTTTGTATGGTCCAGAGATAAAGAATTTGTCTTTGGAAATTGATTCAAAGGAATTTGAAAATATGTATAAAGAAGCAGGGGAGAGTTCTTTGATTTCACTTCAGGTAGGAGATGATAAGTTTTCAGTTTTAATCCATGGAGTAAAAAAAGACCCATTAACTGGAAAACCTATTCATGCTGATTTTTATCAGCCAATTCTTACAGAGGAGGTTGAAGCAAGTGTTCCAATTGTGTTTGAAGGAGAAGCTTTAGCAGTTAAAGAACTTGGCGGAACTTTAGTAAGAGAGATTTCTGAAATAGAAGTTAAGGCATTGCCTCAAAATTTGCCTCATGAGATTAAAGTAAATATAGATGGGCTAAAGACTTTTGAGCATGAGATTCTAGTAAAAGACCTAGAATTGCCACAAGGTGTTACGGTTCAAAGAGAGAAAAATGAGATTGTTGCTGTTGTTACTCCTCCAGAAACAGAAAAGATAGAAGAAGAATTAGAAAAGCCAATTGAGGAAAAACCAGAAGAAGTGGAGAAGGTTGAGGAGAAGAAAGAGGAAGAAAAGCCTGAAGAGAAAAAAGAAGAAAAAGAAAAAGAAGAGAAAAAAGATGAAGAAAAATAAATTATTATTTATTATATTATTTTTGATTTTGCCTGTTTTGGTTTTTGCAGAGGATTTGGAGAGTATTTGTCAATTAGAAGAAATAGAAGAGCAATGCAATAAACTTAGCCCAACTGAATGCCGTGAGCTTTTGGAGAAGTGCGAGAGATATTACAGAGAGCAGAGCGAAGAGATTGAAAAAGACCTTAGTAAAACAGAAGAGGAGAAAAAGACGCTTGAGAATAAGGTGTATACATTGAAGAAGAGAATACAAAACTTAAATTATCAGATTAATCAAAGCAATTTGATTATTAAAGACTTAGGTATTCAAGTTGAGGATACTGAGGTTTCTATTGAGAAGACCTCTTTGAAAATAGAAGATTCAAAAGACAAGTTAGCTAATATTTTAAGAACTATTTATGAAGAAGACGAAAAGCCAATAATTGAAATTTTGGTTTCAGGAGATGCGCTTTCTGACTTTTTTGAAAATATAGTGGCTTTGGAAACCTTAAATTCTAAAAGCAAAGAACTTTTACAAAATATTAAACTTTTGAAGACAAACTTAGAGCAGCAGAAAATATCTTTAGATGAAGAGAAAGGGGATTTGGAGCATATGGTGGAAATTCAGACTCTTCAAAGCAAAGAAAGCGCCAAAACAAAACAAGAACAAGAATATTATTTGAAAATAACTGAAACAGAATATCAAAAGTATCTTCAAGAAAAGCAGGCAGTTGATGAAAAAGCAGCAAATATTAGAGCTAGGCTTTTTGAATTGATAGGAGTGCCAAAAGCTCCTACTTTTGGAGAGGCATATGAAATAGCAAAGTATGTAGAAAGCATTACTGGAGTTAGACCAGCATTTTTATTAGCTGTTTTAACCCAGGAATCAAATATTGGTAAAAATGTTGGTCAATGCTATTTAAAAAACCCTGCAACAGGCGCAGGAGAAGTTATTAGTACTGGCAGAAAACTTTCTCGCGTAATGAAGCCCACAAGGGACGTGGGTCCATTCTTAGAGATTACTGGAGAATTGGGAAGAGATCCTTATACTACTCCAGTATCTTGTCCAATGAGTTATGGTTATGGAGGAGCAATGGGTCCTGCTCAATTTATTCCAAGTACCTGGATGATATATAGAGATCGGCTTAAAGCAATTACTGGAAAACCAGGCGATCCATGGGATATTAAAGATGCTTTTTTGGCTTCTGCCTTATATCTATCAGATTATGGAGCAAAGAAGCAGACATATAATGGTGAGTGGACAGCAGCAATGATTTATTTTTCTGGTTCTACAAAATCAAAATTCAGCTTTTATGGTAATTCAGTTATGAAGATAACTAAACAATACGAATCTGACATTGAGAAGATAAAATAATTAAAGGTTTTTTTGAAGAGTTTTTATCATTTTGTCTAACTTTCCATTCATTATGTCTTCTAAATTGTGCCATTTCTTTTTGATTCTATGGTCAGTGATTCTATCTTGAGGAAAGTTATATGTTCTGATTTTCTCTGCTCTCTTCGCCGCATGAATCTGAGCTTTTCTTTCTCCCCCCATTTTTGTTAATTCTTCTCTTTGTTTTTTTTCCAAAAGCCGGGCAGCTAAAATTGAAAGGGCATTCTCTTTATTTTGGAGCTGGCTTCTTTCTGTTTGAGAAGTAACAACCAAGCCAGTTGGAATGTGAGTAATTCTAACTGCTGTGTCTCTTGTATTAACATACTGGCCTCCTGGACCAGAAGCTCTGTAATAGTCAATCTTTAATTGATCTGCTCTAATGTTGCTTTCTGTTGCTTTTGGTTTTGGTAAGACAGCAACAGTAGCAGTTGAAGTATGGACTCTTCCTGATTTTTCTGTTTCAGGAATCCTTTGAACTCTATGAACTCCTGCTTCGTATTTCATTTTAGAGAATGTATTTTCACCTTTTATTTCAAAAGTTATTTGCTTGATTCCTCCTAATTCAGTTTGGTGGGAATCTAAAGTTTTCTGCTTCCATTCTTGGGAAGCAGCATATTTTGAATACATTTTGAATAAATCAGCAGCAAAAAGGGCAGCTTCCTCGCCGCCTGCTCCAGCCCTGATTTCCATAATTACTGAGTTTTGTTCTGACATATTACTTCTTCTTTTTAGATAATCTCTTCTTAAACCTTTCTACTCTTCCCATAGTATCAACAATCTTTTCTTTTCCAGTATAAAAAGGATGACATTTTGAGCAAATCTCAACTTCTATCAGTTCTTTAGTAGAACCAACTGTAAATGTATTGCCACAGGCACATATTACACGTGCTTTTTCGTAGTATTTAGGATGTATATCTTTTTTCGCCATGATTTTTTAATACTACCAAATTTTCCTAAAAAATCAAGGGGTTGATTTAGTTCTTAAATAATGATATATTGGTTGTATATGGCAGAAGAGAAGGAAAAAGTTAAGAAGGAAACTAAGGATAAGTTCAAACTTAAACCTGAAGAGATGGCTGAAGCAGGTTTGCATTTTGGTCATCGAACTTCCAGAGTTCATCCAAAAATGAAGCCATATATTTTTGGAGTGAGAAATACTGTTCATCTTATTGATTTGGAAAAGACTGCAGAAAAGTTTAAGCAAGCCCTTGAGTTTATTAAAGAAATCATTTCTGAAAAAAAGACCTTGCTTTTGATTGGAACAAAAGTTCAAATTAAAGACATGGCGCAAAACTTTGCCAAAGAATGCGATTTACCATATATTACAGAAAGATGGCTGGGAGGAACATTTACTAATTACAAAACCATTAAGCAGAGAATAGAATATTTTAAGGACTTGGAAGAAAAAAAGAAAAAAGGCGAGCTGGAAAAATATACTAAGAAAGAAAGAGGGAAAATGGACAAGGAGTTAGGAGGATTAGAGATTAAATTCGGAGGCATAAAGAATATGCAAGGACTTCCAGATGCGATTTTTGTTTTAGATATGAAAAAAGATGCTTTGGCAGTTAAAGAAGCAAGAATGAAAGGAGTTAAAGTTATTGGTATAGCAGATACCAATGTTGACCCAACTTTAGCTGATTACCCAATTCCAGCCAATGATGATGCTATCAGTTCAGTGAAATATATTCTTGAGAAGGTAAAAGACGTAATACTTAAGGCGAAACCCAAGAAATAATTTCGAATTTCGAATTTTGAATCAATTTTGAATTTAATAATTTAAAATTAAATCATTTAAAATTTATTCGAAATTAAAAATTAAAAATTTTATGGTAAATATAGATAAAATTAAACAATTAAGAGAAGAAACTTGTGTGTCTGTTTCAGAATGCAAAAAAGCCCTTGAACAGGCAAAGGGAGATTTTGATAAAGCAAAAGAGATTTTAAGAAAATGGGGCAGAGAATTGGCTGGCAAAAAAGCAAACAGAGAAACAGGAATAGGAATAATTGAAACATATGTTCATGCTAATAAAAGAGTTGGGGCAATGGTAGAGCTGCGTTGTGAAACTGATTTTGTTGCCAAGTTAGATGTGTTTAAGGAATTGGCTCATGAGCTTTGTCTGCAGGTTGCTGCTATTAATTCTGAACAAGGTGCTTTAATGTCTCAGCCATGGATAAAAGATGAAACAAAAACAATAAAAGAATTGGTTGAGGAATATATTGCTAAATTAGGAGAGAATATAGAGGTAAAGAGATTTATTAGATACGAGATATAACTATGATAGTATTAATTGCAACAATTATATTTTTTATCGGGTTTATAGGTATGAGTGTTATTGTAATTAAGAAGATTCCAGTTTTGAATGGATTGTCAGAAGTAGATATTGTAAAGCCAGGGGTTTTAAGTAAACTGAAGCATAAAATCAAAAATAATGGAACTGTTAAGTCCTTTTCTAAAGAATTGTTATTGCAAAAGATACTTTCCAAATTTAGAATTCTGACTTTGAGAACTGATAAAAAGACAAGTAATTTATTAGCTAAATTGCGTCAGAAATCTCTTGAGAATAAAAAGAAATTCTCTGACGATTATTGGAAAAGAATTAGAGGAAGGAAGTAATTTTGCCAGTGTAGCTCAGTGGTCAGAGCAACTGTTTTGTAAACAGTAGGGCGTCGGTTCGAATCCGACCGCTGGCTCATTGTTTTTTTATTGCTCTTTTTAGAATTTTTTTTGGAAAGGATATTACTATGGCAAAAGAACTACAGGATAGAAAGGCAAAAGACAAGAAGAAAGGTAGACAAAATGGACAAAGATCAGCCCCCTCAAGAGCACTTTTACTGGGGCTAGGAATTGGTTTCCCTTTTTTGAGGAGAAGAATTCCCGAAAAAGGACCTCACACGATAAGAATAGTTACTTAATATTCTTATCACAAATAGCCGCATTTCGCGGCTTTTCTTTTTTTGGACTTGACAAACCTTTTTAGAAAAGTAAAATAGGAAACAGAGAGCAGAGAAGAGACAAAATATATAACATATGAATTAAGAAAACAAACAAAAGTAAAAGAACTTCAATAGTCAGGAAGTCTCTTCCTGATTTTGTTTCTGAAAGGGAAGTTCATTAAAAATTCGGTTTTTTAGAGTTGTTCCGACTCTATTTTTATTTGAGAGTTTGATCCTGGCTCAGGATGAACGCTAGCGGTGTGGATAAGGCATGCAAGTCAAGGGGGTCCCGCATTTTGCGGGACAACCGGCGAACGGGTTAGTAACACGTAGATACATACCATTTACTCAGGCATAACTCATCGAAAGATGGGCTAATTCCTGATAGTCCTGCCTTTGGGCAGGTAAAGGTTTTGAGCAATCAATTCCGGTAAATGATTGGTCTGCGGCTTATCAGCTTGTTGGTGGGGTAATGGCCTACCAAGGCAATGACGGGTAGGGGACATGAGAGTGTGTTCCCCAACAATGGGACTGCGACACGGCCCATACTCCTACGGGAGGCAGCAG
>JAUWWC010000003.1 GCA_030617105.1 Candidatus Nealsoniibacteriota bacterium | reverse complement strand
TAACAAATGATATATTGCGTTAAGCCAGGCTTAACGCAAAAAAGATGTTTAAAACTCAAAACCAAAGGGCATTTACCATCATTGAATTATTAGTAGTAATAGCTATTATTGGTGTTATAGCAAGTATTGTATTAGTAGCTACCAGATCAGCCAGAGAAAAAGCAAGAATAGCCAAAGGGCTTCAATTCAGTGCCAGCGTGCATCACGCTTTAGGTGCTTATGCAGTAGGAATCTGGGATTTTGACGACCAAGCAGACCCCACAGCAGATGCCAGCGGTTATGGTAATGACGGAACAATTAATGGAGCTACTTGGACTGCAGAAGGAGATACCCCAAGTGGAAAAGGTTATGCGTTGAGTTTTGACGGCGTGGATGATTATGTGGAGGTTGTAGATAATGAGATATTTCACTGGGGCAATAACCCTGTAAGCGTAGAAATGTGGATGAAAGCAAATGATATAACTCCCGCATCAGAGCAAATTTTCTTCACTAAAACTTCTTATAATGGTGGTGCGTGGAATGGAATAGATTGGAGACTTGAAACAGATGGGAAGTTAAGAACTGTTGGGAATGCAGGAGGTCTTTATACAGATGGTTCTATAAGCGCTGGTTGGCATCACTATGTTCTGACTATAGATGCCTCACAAGTAAAATGGTATATTGATGGGTCATTGAATAGTAGTAGAAGTAGTGTTCTCGATTATGACCTTACCAATACCCGCAATCTTTTTATCGGAAGATATTATGCTGACCAGTCTCATTTCAGCGGCACAATCGACGATGTCCGGATCTACGAACAATCCCTGAGTTCAGCGCAGATTAGAAAACTATACGTGGAAGGAGCCAGGGAGAGAGGATTGCTGGCAGAGGAGTAATTTTTAAATATGGCACAGAGAAAAAAGAGAAAATTTAAAAAGAGATTTGATAAACGGGGAAAAAGATTTGCTCGTTTTGCTTTGCCTGCTGAAATAAAGCAAATGATTTTAGGGGTTTTGATGGTTTTAATAGCAGTAATCACTGGCTTGAGTTTTTTTGACAAAGCTGGAAAAGCAGGCCTCTATTTTATGCAAGCCAGCAGGTTTTTAATCGGAGAGACAGTTTTTCTAATTCCCTTAGTTTTTATTTTAGCAGGATTTGTGCTTTTGACTGCTAAACGTGAACAGAAGTTTTTTATCTGGCCGGTAATTTTGGCTGGTTTGGTCTTAATTTTTGGAATAACCGGGGTTTTAGGAAGTTTTAATCCAGATTCTATGAAAGGAGGCTGGCTGGGTTATGTTTTAACCTGGCCATTTTTAAGATATTTTGGATTTTGGGCAACCCAAATTATATTCTTAGCTTTAATTGCCATTGGAGGTTTGATTTTCTGGCATCTTTTAGGCAGGCCTCGTAAAAAAGAAGCTCCTGAATCTCCTGAAGCCCTGGATAAAGAAGCTCCTGTTAAGCCGTCTATTATTAAAAGAATCTTTATGCCCAAGTTTAAAGTTAAAGAGATTCCTGACCTTGCTTCAGAAGAATTAAAGCAAGATGAACCGCTTAGCGGAATGAAATTAGAGACAAGGCCAGTGCTTGGGGATAGAACTTTTTCTTATCAACCCCCTCCTTTTAATCTTTTAGAGCCGGATCGCGGCGCGCCTACCAGCGGCGACACCAGAGTAAATTCAGCAGTTATTAAAAAGACCTTAGAGAACTTTAGCATTGAGGTAACAATGTCAGAAATAAATATTGGTCCAACTGTTACGCAATATACTTTAAAGCCGGCTGAAGGAGTGAAGCTGTCTAAAATCACTGGCCTGTCTAATGATTTGGCTCTGGCTTTGGCTAGCCATCCAATTAGAATTGAAGCTCCTATTCCAGGCAGGTCTTTAGTTGGCATAGAGGTTCCTAATAAGGTTCGTGCTCAGGTCAGATTGAGAAATTTGATTGAAGGTCCTAATTTCCAGAAATCTTTATCAAATCTGGTAATTGCTTTGGGCAGGGATGTTTCTGGTGTTCCAGTTTATACTGATTTGGCAAGAATGCCTCATCTTTTGGTATCCGGCTCCACGGGTACGGGAAAAACTATATTTTTGAACTCTCTAATTTTGAGTTTGCTTTACCAGCCAAGCACTTCTTTTAAAAGCGCTAGTCCAGAAACCCTGAGATTTATTTTAGTTGACCCTAAAAGAGTTGAGTTCCCAGTTTATAATAATCTTCCGCATCTTTTATGCCCTGTAATTTATAATGCTAAGCAAACCATCGGTGTGTTAAAGTGGCTAACTGGAGAAATGGAAAGAAGGTTTGATTTATTGTCAGAAGCCGGGGCAAGAGATATTGCTTCTTTCAATGAGCTGACTTTAAAAAATGGAACTGCTCCTCTACCTTTTATTATTCTGATTATTGATGAGCTTGCTGATTTAATGGCAGCTAAGGGCAGAGAGATTGAGGCAGGGATTGTTCGTTTAGCCCAGATGGCAAGAGCAGTTGGTATTCATTTGATAGTGGCTACCCAGAGGCCGTCAGTAGAAGTAATTACTGGTTTGATTAAAGCAAATATAACGTCTAGGATTACTTTCCAGGTTGCTTCTCAAGTTGATTCCAGAACAGTTCTGGATATGGCTGGAGCTGAGAAGCTATTGGGCTTGGGAGATATGCTTTACGTTTCAGCTGAGATAGTTAAGCCTAAAAGAATTCAAGGCTCTTATGTTTCAGAAAAAGAAGTTAAGAAAGTAGTTAAGCATATAGGTTCAAAAAAAGAAGAATTGAAAGCGCAAAAAGAAATGAAAACTGACTTAATTCAGGAATTAGAAAAAGATTCAGCAGAGCAAGAACAAGGTACCGGGGTTTCTTATGGTCAAGAGGACCCTCTTTATGGAGAAGCAAAGAGATTAGTAATTGAAGCAAATAAGGCCTCTGCTTCTTTGCTTCAGAGAAGACTGCGAGTTGGTTATGCGAGAGCAGCTAGATTGATTGATATTTTAGAGGAGCGAGGAATAGTTGGACCTGGGGAAGGAGCAAGGGCACGCGAGGTCTATGGGGACGTGGAGACCGAATCAGAAACCCCAGAAGACAAAGGCGAATGGGAAAAAGTTTGACATTTTAATTTCGATATTTTAAACTAAAATATCATTATGGCAAAAGAAAAAGAAGAAAAAAACGAGCTGCAAGAAACAATAGATGAGATTAAACAGCGCTTTGGCGAAGGCGCGATTATGAAGCTTAGAGAGGTAGGTCGTGTTGATGTTAATGCTATTTCAACTGGTTCTATTTCTTTGGATAGAGCCTTAGGGATAGGTGGAATCCCCAGAGGAAGAGTAATTGAGATTTATGGGATTGAATCCACAGGAAAAAGCACGTTGGCGTTGCATATCTGCGCTGAAGCCCAAAAAAAAGGCGGAGTAGCCGCCTTTATAGATGCAGAACATGCTTTGGATCCTGATTATGCCAAGAGAATTGGAGTTAATACTAATGACCTTTTAATTTCTCAGCCAGATTCAGGAGAACAGGCATTACAGATTGTTGAGAGCTTGATTAGATCAAGCAAAGTAGATGTTATTGTTATTGATTCAGTAGCTGCTTTGACTCCTAAGGCAGAAATTGCTGGAGAAATAGGCGAGTTTCAAATAGGGCTTCAGGCAAGATTAATGTCTGCTGCTCTTAGAAAGTTAGCTTCAATTGTAGCTAAAACCAAAACCTCTGTTATATTCTTGAACCAAACTAGAATGAAGATTGGAGTTCAATGGGGGAATCCAGAAGTTACACCGGGAGGGTTAGCTCTTAAGTTTTATTCTTCAGTAAGGATTAATTTAAGAAGAGTTGGTCAGATAAAGCACGGAGATGAGATTATTGGAAGCAGAATTAAGGCAAAAATAGTTAAGAATAAAGTGGCTGCTCCTTTTAAAGTTACTGAGTTTGATATTTATTATAATGAAGGAATATCATATATAGCAGATCTTTTGAATGTTGGATTAAAGCAGGATATTATTAAGAAATCAGGAAGCTGGTATCAATACGATAATCAGAAATTAGGACAAGGAATGGAAGGAGCAAAAGCGTTTTTAAAAGAGAATCCTGAGATAATAAAAAAGCTCAAAAAAGCTATTGTAGAACAGGCGTAATTTATTTAGTCGTAGCAGATAACAGCCCGAGATGTCGGGCTCTTTTTATTGCTTTTGCTAGATGCCTCTGGTGTTTAGAACACACTCCAGTTCTTTTCCTGGCTTTGATTTTACCCAGGCCAGAAACGAATCTCTTAAGAAGTTCTGTATTTCTAAAGTCAATTTCTCTGATATTTCTTTGGCAAAAATAACAGTCCATAATTAAAGCGGGATGTCTTTTACGTCAATCTCTTTATCTTGTTTTTCTTCTTCTTCTTCAATGATTGGAATATCTTCTTGAGGCGTTTCTTTCTGGAAAGAAGCGGTTTGGGCAGTGTTTGTTGGAGAAAGACTTTTTGGCGCTAATTGTATATTTTCAGCAACAACTTCTGTTCTGTATTTTCTATTCCCTGATTGGTCTTCCCAGGACCTTGTTTGGATTCTTCCTTCAATTAAAACTAAGCTTCCTTTACGCAAATATTGGGAAGCAATTTCAGCTAATTTCCTCCAGAGAACAATATTATGGAATTCAACCTTTTCTTGTTTTTGGTTTGTTTGTCGGTCAGTCCATGTTCTGTTAGTTGCCAGTCCAAAACTACAAACCATGTGACCCGAAGGAATGGTTTTTGTTTCTGGATCTTTGGTAAGACGGCCAATAAGAATGACTTTGTTTAGGTTCATATTACTCTTGTAATATTTCTTCTATTTTTTTGTCAATTTCTTTTAGTTCGACCTTTTCAGTTTTCGGCTTTTCAGCCGTAGGTTCCTCAACTTTTGGTAAAACCTTTTTTATTTGGGTTTTTTCAGAAACCTCTTTGTTTAAAATTAGATAACGGAGAATTTGTGTATCAGATTTGAGTTTCTTTTCTAAATTTGCTATTTTTTCAGGATTTAAAGAGAAATTCAAAACAGCCAAAAAGCATTCTTCTTTTTCTTTTATTGAGTAACCAAGTTTTGTTTTAGATGGTTCTGTTGTTTTTTTAACAATACCTTCTTCTTCCTGAATGAAAGTTTTTATCTTCTCAGAAATATCTTTCAATTCCTGCTCAGAAACATCTGATGAAATTAAATAAGTTAATTCGTAAGGTTTCATTTAATTAAATCTTAAATTCTATTATATCTCCGTCCTGCGCAATATATTCTCTTCCAGCTGTTTTTACTTCACCTAATTCTTTTGCTTTATTCCAGGAGCCTGCTTCTATTAATTTTTGCCAGGGGATTGTCTCTGCCTTGATGAATTTCTCAGCAAAATCAGTATGAACCTTGGCTGCAGCCGTAATAGCATCAGAGCCTTTTTTCAGAGTCCAGGCCCTGGCTTCTTTTCCTCCGGTTATAGTAAAGAAAGTAATTAGGTCTAAAATATTGTAGCAAGCGAGAATTAATTGGTCAACCTTGGATTGGATGCCTAATTCTTTTATTTCATCTGGAGATAGCTCAGAAGCCTCTTCTTCTGTTTTCAAATCAATAACAAAAGAATTAGGAATCTCTGGTAAGTTTATTTTCTCTCGGATATTAAAAAGATATATTTTGGGTTTGGAAGCTAAAACATTATCATTATTTTCCCGGTCTTTCATCAATAGCTCGTTTTTGATTGTTTCAATATCTTGTTCTGGATTAGAATCTCCAAAAGCCTTAACTACTTCTATGACTGCATCACATGGTCTAATATATGATAAGAATTGGTTTCCCATTCCTTCTCCTTTGTGAGCGTCTTTTACCAAGCCGGCAATATCTATAAACTTGATAACGGTTTCAATGGTTTTTTCTGGCTGGATAATTGAAGCAATTTGCTTTAATCTTTTATCAGGCACAATTACTATTCCTACATTAGGGTCAATAGTAGTAAAAGGATAATCAGCAATGTTAACTTTCTTTTTAGTTAAGGCCTTGAATAAAGTGGATTTTCCAACATTAGGAAGACCAATAATACCTACTGAAAAACTCATAAATCTATGGTATAATAAATTTGTATGAAAGTCAATTTGTCTATATTTAAATCACGTGATATTAGAGGAATTTACCCTAAAGATTTAAACGAAGAGGTGAGTTTTAAGATTGGGCAGGCTTTTGCTGAACATGTAAAAGCTAAAAAAGTAGTAGTTGGTCAGGATATGCGTCTTTCTTCTCCAGTCCTTTTTGAAGCATTAAGCAAAGGGATTACTGCTCAAGGAGCTGATGTGTATAACATTGGCCAAGTTCCTACTGAATGCTTATATTTCACTGTTGGTAATTATGAATATGATGCAGGCATCATGGTAACTGCCAGCCATAATCCTAAAAAGTATAATGGCTTTAAATTAATTAAGAGAATAGCTGAAGGCCTAGATTTGGTTCGAGGAAAAGATATGATTCAGACAATTGAGAAAGGGGATTTTCCAAAAGTTGAAAAGAAAGGCAAGATTAAAGAAAAAGATATCTGGCAGGATTATTTAAATCATATTTTTTCTTTTGTTGATGTTAAAAAAATAAAGCCATTTAAAGTAGTAATTGATGCTGGCAATGGCATGGCAGGAAAAGTGATTCCTCTAATTTCTCCAAAGTTGCCTATTGAAATAATTCCTCTAAACTTTAAATTAGATGGTAGTTTTCCTGCCCATGCTTCAAATGTTTTTGAACAGGGAGCTACTGATCAAATCAGTAAGGCGGTAAAAGACAAAAAAGCAGATTTCGGTGTTATTTTTGATGGCGATGCAGATAGAATTTATTTGATAGATGAAATGGGTAATTTTATTAGAGGTGATATCACTCTTTTACTTTTAGCTAAATATCTTTTAAAGAAAAACCCTGGAAAAGGAATTGCTTACAATTTAATTTGCTCCAAAGCAATACCAGAATTTATTAAAAAATGGGGAGGCAAGCCTATTCGAACGGCTGTTGGGGTTGTTGAGATTAGAAATGGCATGTTAGAAAAGGATGGAATAATGGGAGGAGAATTATCAGGACATTACATTTTTAAAGATAATTATTATTTAGATTCTGGATTCATTACTTTTTTAATCCTATTACAAATAATTTCAGAATCAAATAAAAAAGTTTCAGAGCTTGTAAGAGAATTATCTCCTTATGCTAAAGGAGCTGAGATTAATTTTGAGGTTGAAGGTAAGGAAGCAATGTTAGGCAAAATTAAAGAAAAATATTCAGATGGAAAACAAGATTATTTAGACGGGGTTACTATAGAATACAAAGATTGGTGGTTTAACGTTCGTCCTTCTCAAACAGAACCCTTGCTCCGTTTAACCATTGAAGCCAAGACACAAAAATTACTCTCCCAAAAGAAAAAAGAGCTCGCAGCTCTTATTGAAAAAGAAAAGTAATTATAATTATGTTAAGCCCATTTTGGCGCGGGTTTCGCACGGCTCAGGAGGTCAAAAAATGCCTTCTTTTGTGGGTGTTCCTGTTTCATAGGTTTTTCTTTTTATTTAATCTATGATATAATTAAATTAAGATTAAATTAAGATTAAAGTTTATTATGCCAACAGGAGGAGCAATAGGAAGTTAACAATCACAAGAAAGATTTAGTCCTGGAAATTTTTGAGATATAATTGAACAGTCATCTGTCCAAAGTTTAGCACAACTTGGATATTTTCTTTTTTTAGTTAGAACATATCCCATCAATGCTTTAATTTTTTCCTTATCATCTGTCCTTCCTCTTTCCGCCAAATAATAAGCTAAATTACCCTTCGCTATACAAATAAACTTCCCGTATTTTCTTTGTAGTTTTCTCTCAAAAGGATTTAAAATTATGATTACTCCTTCAGTATAAGTTATAGCTTCTGTTAGTAGATTATTATCTTTATGTTTTTCATAAATTCGCCAAAGAAGATAACCTTGAGTAAGAAGAATCTCTGCCTTTGAAAATTCTCTCTCTTTATCTACATCTTCTTTTATCTGCATCCAGATTAGTTTATAACAAAGAACAGAGATTATTGCTATGAAAGCTAGAACAATACCTAAAAGTGTTGCTAATGTTCCATTTTCAAGAGTGATATTTTCGGTTTGCAAAAATATGGAAATACCCGCCCAAAAAATACCAATAACAAGAAAGATTCTCCATAACAAAACCATTATTTTTTTAGCAAAATTTATCAGCCACATTCTTTTATAATACCAATTTTAAAACAATTATAAAAGGGACTTGACTAATTATTTATAATCTTTAAAATGGAAGTTAGCCGTTTAATGTAAGTTCTGCTGTCTACCACCAGCGAAGTCAATGCTCACGGAGAGGCAGTTTCTAATGTAAGAGGATAAAGTTTAGGAAGATTCTCTCAGGTTCTTTTTTCTCCACTCGCGAGATAAAATAGATTCAAGGTAAGAAAAAAGAGTTTGTTCTTCTTTTGACCTGCTTATTTTTAGACAGACATTTAAACGGCTTTTTGTTTTGAAAAAAACAGAAAATTGGACACAGAAAATGGATTACTGTCCATAAAGGGATACCTACCATTTTTTTTTGTTATTGACAGGATTCAGTAAATGAATATAATTATAAATAGTGATATTTAGTGAAAAATTAGAAATTTAAGGTCTTTTAAAATTTGAAAGGGAAAGAAATGAAAGATAAATATAGTGGTCCTATGTTGGGATTGGTATTTGGAGTTATTGGGTTTCCAATAGGATTAAAGTTTGGCTCACTTTATCTTGCAATTTTTCTTGCCTTACTTTTTGGAGTTGGTTTCGGAGTCGCTCTTCATTAGTTAGCAAATAGCGTTCCTTGTAGTAAGGCTAGGTGGTAAAAATTAAAAACCGCTGTTATTTTTCGCAGCGGCTTTTTTTTAGATACATTAGGCGAGGCCCATTTTGGCGCGGGTTTCGTGAATGGTGGATTCGGCAATTGGTTGGGCTCGCTTTGCTCCTACTTTAAGAGTTTCTTTAACAAAGACTTCTCTTGAGAGGAGTTCTTTTCTTTTCTTGCGAAAAGGTTCTAAAGAGTCAATTAAGAGTTGAGTTAGGGATTTTTTGAAATAAGCATAACCCTTGTCTTTGAATTTCTTTTCTAATTCTTTTATTGGTTTTTCACTGAACAAACTGTAAATTGTTAAAAGATTAGAGATTCCTGGTTTTCTATTAGGATTGTATTTTATTACTTTGCCAGTGTCAGTAACAGCTGACATTATTTTTTTCTTGATTTCTTTTGAATCTTCAAAAAGAGAAATATAGCTTTGCGGGCCTAATGATTTTGACATCTTTTGCTTTGGATTGTCTAAAGCCATTATTTTAGCTCCTATTTTAGGAAGCAGAGCTTTGGGTTCTGGAAATACTTTGCCAAATCTCTGATTGAATTTTCTGGCAATTGTTCTTGCTAGCTCAATATGCTGGACCTGGTCTTTGCCCACTGGCACTCCTTCTGCTTTGTAAAGTAAAATATCAGCTGCCTGCAAAACAGGATAAACTAAAAGGCCAGCATTAATGTTTTTCTTAAACTGCTTTGTCTTTTCTTTATACTGGGTCATTCTTTGAAGCTCACCAACTGGACACACAGTATTTAAAAGCCAACAAAGTTCTGTATGTTCTTTAATATCTGATTGGACAAAGAAAATGCTCTTTTGAGGATCAATGCCAGCTGCTAAGTGGGCAATAGCCGCTTCAATGATATTTTTTGCCAGTTCTTCTGGTTTGTAGGGAATAGTTAGAGAATGCAAATCAGCAATGAAAAAAATGCATTCATTTTTTTCTTGGAGCTCAACCCATTGCTTAATAGCGCCTAAGTAATTCCCTATATGTATTGAACCTGTTGGTTGGATGCCACTTAATATTTTCATAATTAAACTTCTATGACTACTGGTAATATGATGGGTCTTCTTTTGGTTTTAGAAAACAGGAACTGGCCAATCTTTTTCCTGAGTTCATTTTTAACATGGATCCAGTTAACTGCGCCTCCGCTCGCAGCTGTTTTATTGACAATATTAATTACCTTTTTTCTTGTTTGAGCAAGCAAATCCTTTGATTCTCTTAAATATATGAATCCTCTTGATATTATATCAGGAGAACCCTTAACTTGACCAGTTCTTTTATCCACAACTGCCACAATAACAAACATTCCATCTTGAGCCAGCATTTGGCGATCTCTCAACACGATTTCTCCAACGTCCCCAATGCCTAATCCATCAACAAATACATAGTTAGTAGGAACTTTCTTTTTTCCTGTTTCAATACTTTCTTTACTAACCTCTATAACAGAGCCATTGTCTGGAACAACAATCCTACTTTCTGGCACGCCTATTTTATGCGCTATTCTAGCAGCTTCTCTAAGCATAAAGTGATTGGCATAAACAGGAATAAAATAGTCTGGTTTAATCTGCCTTATAATCTCTTGGATGTCTTGGACATTGCTGTGTCCGGAGGTATGAACATCCATAACATCGCTGTGGATAACATTATCAGATAAACGGTAGAGATTATCTTTAAGACGTTGAACAGTACGTTCATGGCCAGGGACAACTGAGGAAGAGAAGATAACTGTGTCATTCTTTTTAATCTTAATAAAGCGGTGGTCGTTATTAACTATTCTTGGCAGAACTGCTTTTTCTTCTCCTTGGGCACCAGTGCAGAGGATAACAACTCTTTTATCTGGATAATCACTTATTTTATCTATAGTTACAATAGTGCCTTTTTCGGTTTTAATATAGCCTAGTTTTTTAGCAATCTCTACGCTGATTTTTATAGAGAATCCATCCAAGGCAATCTTTTTATCAACTTCAGAAGCATATTCTATAATCTGCTTAATTCTTTGAACCTGCGAGGAAAAAGTAGCAATAATAATTCTGCCAGGCGCGTCTTTAATTAATCTTTTTAAGTTATCAAGCATCTGTTTTTCAGTTACAGGCTTCTTAGTCTGAGTCGCGCCTATACTTTCAAGCATTAAAACTGTTGGTCTTGGCAGCTTAGCCAAATGATTATATTTTATTTTCTTCCTGCCAACTGGTTTATGTTCAATCATCCAGTCTCCAGGATGAATAACAGTTGCTGCAGGGGTTTTAATAATTACTCCTATGGCATCTATTATAGCGTGATCAACCGGAAAAAAACCTATATCAAAAGCACCTAGTTTAATCTTTTCCTCAAGTTTTTTTACGTAAATTGGCTTAAGTCTTTTAGAGCTGCCCTTGGAGTAATCTTCTTGCCGGTATTTAATCAATTCTATGGTAAATGGTCTGCCAATAATTGGAGGATTTCCTATTTTGTCTAAAAGTATGGGAGCAGCGCCAATATGGTCCATATGGCCGTGAGTAAAGATAACAGCCCGGATGTTTTTTTCCTTGCCTCTTAGATATTTAGTGTTAGGAATAACATAATTAATTCCTGGCATGTCTTCTTCAGGGAATTGAATACCCATATCTAAAATCACAATATCTTTTCCATACTCAAAAACAGTCATATTTCTACCGACTTCTTCGCATCCTCCAAGAGGAATTATTCTGAGCTTTTTTGATTGTGTTTTTTGCATGTGCCGAGGGTGGGAGTCGAACCCACATGGAGTTTCCTCCATAGCGCTCTGAACGCTACGTGTCTAGCCAATTTCACCACCTCGGCTTATCCTTTCAGAAAGCTTAAATCTTCTGGTATTGATTTTTTCGGTTTTTCAAAGCGGAGTTTGGGAACTTGTTTATAGTTTTTATTCTTAATCCACCCATCTGTAGTATAGAAATAGCAAGCGCCTTGCATTTTCTGAATAGGAGTGTAATCGCTTTTAGCTTTTGATGCCATCCAGTTTGCCATTTTTAAATCTTTGTCTGAGGGATTAATAGTGACATGGGCATAGTCAGGAGGAATAACAGCAACATCACCCTTTTTTGCTTTTATTGCAAAAACATCTTCAATAATATCTTGTTTTTGTTTTTGCATGAAGTATATAGCTTTGCCTTCAAGAACAATATATACTTCTCCATATTTTCCAATATGCTCGTGGCCTTTAGTTTTGGTAAATTCTTTACCCAACATTCTTGCTGGAATAATAGTAATATCATATCTCAGCTCTCCTTTCTTTTTCAAGCCCCTATACATATAATAAAGTTCAAGATTAGGGGCTGTTTTTAACCATTCTTTATCATATATAACATCCTTCATATCATATAGATAACGGATGTCTGGTGTTTTGTCTTTTAAATCTATTTCCATACTCTTTTTGTTTCGATGTACCAATTTTCAATTCCTACAAAGCGTTTTGATGGATCAGTGATTTTTTTAATTTCTATCCCTTTTATTTCTTTTGAAACTGCATAAACAAAATCAGGGCTGTAAAGGAAAAGGCAAGGAGCGTCTTCAATTAAGACGTTCTGGAAAAGAACTAATTTTTCAGCTCTGATTTCTGGGTCTGATGCTTTTCTGTTTTCTTCTAAAAGTTTATCCGCTTTATTGTTTTCATACAAAGCCAGATTTAATCCAGGATCTCTTTTCTGAGAAGAATGCCAGAAAGGAAAAGGGTCAGGAATTGCTCCTAAGACTTCTCCAAAGAGCAAGCTCTCGTAATTCCTTGGTTTAATAAAATCCTGTTCTAATTGGAAAAGAGGGTATTTTTCAATTTCAACTTCAGCTCCCAGAACTCCCCATTGTTCTTTTAAGAGTTCAGCATTTTCAAGCATTTGGGCCTGGTCAACTGTTACTAATGAAAACTTAAGAGGCAGAATTTCGTCTGGTTCTTCAAAACAGATTTCATTTAATTTAGCTCGGGTTTTTGGGCCTACGGTTCCTGTGACCTCTCCAATATATTCTTTTTGGAATTCAATTACCAGCTGTTCTGTCTGAGGCCCAAAATATCCGGTTACTTCACCCTCTAAACATTTTTGCAATTCTGTTACCTCCTTGCCTTTTGAGCCTTTTGCTAAATAATTTTTGAATTTAAAAGCAGGTTCTTTTGTAATAACCTTTTCTCTTAAGCCGTCTCCATCTTCATCTTTAAACCCAGCTTGTTCTAAGATGTTTTTAGCTTTTTCAATATCAAATTCATAGATTTCCGACGGTTGTTCAAATCCATAAATTTCTGGCAGAATAGGGGAATTGACAATTTTTTGACTAATTTCTGTTTTATTGGTTCCATAGTTTAGAGCTAAACGAACTTCTTTTTCAGCTAAGACCTTTGATTCCTCCTGGTTGAAGAATACAGCAAAATATCTTGGCAATAAAAAAGAATAGTTTTGCCATTTCTTTCCGAGGTCAGCAGAGGAAATTAAAGATAATCCTTTGATTTTTCTTTTTCTGGCTGCTTTGATTAGTTCTTGTTCATTAGTAAAGAATAGGAATTCAATTTTAGAGATGTTTGGCTTTTTAGCGTAATAAAGAGAATTCTGAACTAAAGTTAAGTATTTTACCTGGTTGGAATTAGTTTGTTTTATCTTATTTAATTTGTAAGGGCCTGAACCAATTGGTTCTAAGTTGTGAGATTCAAAAGCGAAACTTTCTGAAGACACGCTTTGCCAGATATGTTTTGGCAAAATACCCAAAGTGCAGTTTTCTATAAAAGCAGCATATGGTTTCTTTAAAGTAAATTTAATTCCTAATTCATCAATTTTCTCCACTTCTACTCCTACCCAATTTGCCTGAAGCGGGCTTTTGAAATCCGGGTTTTGGATTGTTTTGATTGTAAAGATTACATCATCAGCAGTAAGAGGTGTTTTGTCCTGCCAGAGCAGGTCATCTTTTAAATAGAACTTATATACCTTACCTTCTTGTTCAATTTCATATCTTTCAGTTAAATCAGGAACTATGTTTAGGTTTTCATCATACTTCATCAAGCCAGAAAAGATAAGCTGAACTAAGTCCCTATCTACATCAGAATTGGCATACACAGGATTAATAAATCTTGGCTGGCCAACTACTCCTTCAATATGAGTTCCTCCTTTGGCTGGAACTTTTTCAGTGTTTTTGAAATAGAAATTGAGCAGGAGAAAGCTAAAGGAAAAGAGAAATAAAAGAAAAAAACAAAGAAAAGCAATTTTTTCTTTTTTGCTTAGAACTTTAAAAAATTGTCTCCATTGTTTCCTATCGGGCCATTTTTTAGACATTAAATAATAAGATTTAGTAAAGCCAAAATAATAAATAAGGCTCCGCAGACTATAGTTGCCCAGAATATCTTTTTCTGGATGCCCCGACGAGTAGCATAAAAACCACCTCCTTCACCTCCAAAAGCAGAACCTAAAGCAGTTCCTCTTTGCTGGACAAGCACAAAGACAATTAAAAGAATAGCAACTATGCTTTGAGCAATTGGTAGAATTTTTTCCATAAATTAAAACTTAGTCCGTCTAAGCTCTTTATTACGTACTCCAAAAAAGAAATTTAGAGCCCAGATAATGAGAGTAGTTAAGAAAAGGGGCCAGAGGCCAGTGATTTCTATTTCTTTTGGGAAAAGAATCTCTATTAGCCAGATCATTGCCATATTTATCACTAAACTAAAAAGACCAAAAGTTAATATTCTGATAGGCAGAGAGATTGCTTTTAAGATTGGTTTAATAAAGAAATTGATTATTCCTAAAACTCCTCCAATTATTATTAACATTTTGTAACTGCCCATAAATTCTACTCCTGGCACAAACTTAGCAGCCAAAAAAAGTCCTAAAATCCCAGAAACAATATGAAAGAGGAGTTTTCCTATGTGCATTAATATATGTTATCAGAATTTCCTAAAAGAGTCAATATTGAATTCTTTCCTGCTTTGATGTATAATGGATTACTTATGGGAAAGGATGTTATTAAAATTCGGGGGGCAAGAGTGCATAATTTGAAGAATGTTGATGTTGATATTCCCAGGAATAAATTAGTAGTGATTACCGGAATTTCAGGTTCTGGCAAGAGTTCTTTGGCTTTTGATACTCTATACGCTGAGGGTCAGAGAAGATATGTTGAAAGTTTATCTACTTATGCCAGGCAGTTCTTGGGAGTAATGGATAAGCCAAATGTTGAAAAGATTGAAAGAATTAGTCCAGCTATTTCTATTGACCAGAGAAAAGCAGGGCATAACCCTCGTTCTACAGTTGGCACTATAACGGAGATTTATGATTATCTCCGTCTTTTATTTGCAAGGGCTGGAAAGCCACATTGTCCAAAGTGTGGAAAGCCAATTTCACAACAAACGGTTAATCAAATAGTTGAACAAATTCTGAAATTTGTTAAGAAAACAGAAATTATTATTTCAGCGCCAACAAATTATTCTTTAGAACAGATTAAAAGAAAAGGATTTGTCAGAGTCAGAACCGATAGGGTAATTTGTGCTATTGGAGAGGTGCCGAAGACATATCATAATATTGAAGTAGTGATAGATAGTTTGATAATTAATAAAGATTTGGATAAATCGCGATTAAAAGATTCTTTGGAAATAGGTTTAAAAATAGGCAAAGGTAGCGTTGTTGTCAACGATTCAGTTTTCAGCACTAATTTTACTTGCGAGAAATGCAACATTTCTATTCCTGAATTAGAGCCACGTCTTTTCTCTTTCAATAGTCCTTATGGTGCTTGTCCTGTTTGTACTGGTTTGGGCGAGAAATTAAGAATTGATCCAGAATTGCTTATTCCAAACCCAAAGCTAACTATTGCTGAAGGAGCAATTATGTCTTTTCGTTCTTTACATCAGCTCTCTGGTTTGGCAGATAGATATGATTTTTCTTTAGATGAGCCGATTGAGAGTTTACCAAAAAAGATATTGAATATTGTTCTTTATGGAGATAATAGTTTTGAGGGTGTAATATCTAATCTTGAAACAAAGTATCATGAAACTAATTCTGACTGGACTCGTCAGGAGATTGAACAGTATATGGTAAAAAGACAATGCCCTAAATGTTTGGGCAAAAGATTAAAACCAGAAGTTTTAGCAGTGAAAGTAGAGGGCAAGTCAATTGATGAAATAGTAGAGATGCCAATTAATCAAACAAGGCTTTTATTTGAGAAAGAGTTTTCTAAAATTGCTCAGCCAATAGTTAAAGAAATTCTTATTCGCCTCCAGTTCCTTATTGATGTTGGGCTTGATTATTTAACTTTGGATAGGAAAGCTGCTACTTTAGCTGGAGGAGAAGAACAGAGGATAAGATTAGCTACTCAAATTGGTTCAAAACTAACAGGAGTTTTATACATTTTAGATGAACCTTCAATTGGTCTTCATCCCAGGGACCAAGGAAGATTAATTGAAAGTTTGAAAAAATTAAGGGAGTTAGGTAACTCACTAATTATAGTGGAGCACGAGTACGAAATAATTATTTCATCTGACATGATTATTGATATCGGTCCCGGAGCCGGAAAAGATGGAGGCCGAGTTATTTTTCAAGGGACACCTAAACAGCTGCTCAAGTCAAAAACTTTAACAGGTCAATATTTATCTGGAAAGAAGAAAGTAGAAATTGGCCGTTCAGACCAAAAACCCAAGACTAATTATTTAGCTATCAAAGGAGCAGCCGAGCACAATCTTAAAAATATTGATGTTAAAATTCCCTTGGGTAAATTTGTTTGTATAACTGGAGTTTCTGGTTCTGGCAAGAGTTCTTTAATGAATGATATTTTAGCCAGGGCATTGCTTAAGAAGTTTTATCATGCAAAACAAGAACCAGGAAAGCATAAGAAGATTTTAGGCATTGAATCCTTAAACAAGGTTGTTTTAGTTGACCAGTCACCGATTGGCAGAACTCCTCGTTCTAATCCTGCAACCTACACTGGCGCTTTTTCATATATAAGGGAGCTTTTTTCAAAAACCAGGGAAGCTAGAGTTAGAGGTTATTTACCTGGTCAGTTCAGTTTCAATGTTAAGGGAGGAAGATGCGAGGCCTGTGAGGGTCAGGGTCAGATTAAAGTTGAAATGTATTTTCTTCCAAATGTTTATGTTGAGTGCAAGGAATGCAAAGGCAAGAGATATAATAAAGAGGCGCTTGAAATTGAGTATAAAGGTAAAAATATTGCTGAAGTTTTAGAAATGACAAATGAAGAGGCATTGGATTTCTTCAAGAATATTCCTGGACTTTACTCTAAATTAAAAACATTAAATCAAGTTGGCTTATCATATATCCAGCTTGGTCAGCCAGCTCCTTCTTTGTCTGGAGGTGAAGCCCAAAGAGTAAAATTAGCAACTGAGCTTTCCAGGAAATCCTTTGGCAAAACATTATACATTTTAGATGAGCCAACAACTGGTCTTCACCCAGATGATATTAAGAAATTGGTTAAAGTTTTAAGAGAGTTAGTTAATAAAGGAAATACTATTTTAAGCTCGGAACACAACGGAGATGTTATTAAAAACGCGGATTGGTGTATAGATCTCGGACCTGAAGGAGGGGATAAAGGAGGATATATCGTGGCCGAAGGAACACCATATGAAATAGCTAAAAATCCCAAATCATACACTGGCAAATTTTTAAGAAAAAGATTTTTTAAAAACTAAAGAGCTTAGCTTCTTGGGCTTGACAGGGCTGGGGATGTGTGATAGGATATAAACATTGCAGTGCGTTGCTGTATGTAATGTAAATTTAAAATTTAATAAAAGGAGATAAATAATGGAAGAGATTGTGATATCTGTTGAGAAAGTTCAGCCAATAAAAGATATTTGTGGGGAGATTAGAGTATTAAGCTCAAAACAAGATTTTGACAAAGCAAGCACAGCCTTAGTTACAATGAGTGCTCCCGGTGTTTCTCATTACCATAAAATTACAACTGAGTTTTATTTTATCATTGAAGGCAAGGGGAAGTTGGTTATAGGAGCCAACGTTTATGAAATAAAAGCTGGAACATTAATACTTATTCCACCCAATACAGCTCATTATTTTATTCCAAGAGAGGTAACTAAAATTTTAGTTTTTTGCATACCTGCTTGGTCGAAAGAAGATGAAATTGTTTTAGATGAAACGGATAAACTTGTGGCCGGTTACTCAGCGTGTACAGAAAAATGTGAATTGATAAGAGAGGGACTTTTCCGATGCGACCTAGGATTTGAAGAATCAATGAGCAAAAAAGAAAGAGAGGAACTTGACGTAGAAAGACAGAGTTTTGTTTTAAGAGCTGGCTATAACAAAATGTCTATCCCAGAATTGCGAGGATTGCTAAAGATTAAATAGCTTAAAAAGCAATAAGCCCTCAAATCAGACAAATTGATTTCGGGGCTGTTTTTTTGAATAGTACTTGACTTTGTCTTCTAATATTTGTTAAAATTAAAATGAAATAAAATTATGGAACAAATACTTGATTTTACAGAAATTGCTAAAAAATATAAAGGGAAATGGGTGGCCCTTAGTGAGGACGAAAAAAAGGTAATTTCTTTTGATGACTCTGCCAAGGAAACTTTAGAGAAGGCCAAAAAAGAAGGATATAAATGCCCAATTCTTTTTAAAGTTCCCATTACTGTTTTACCCTATGTAGGGGGAAATTCTTTTATTTCTTAAATTGATATGCGTTTTGGCTATAAGAAATTTAGATTAGCTGATGGCACAGAATTATTAAAGCCAATCATTCCGATTGGGCTTTTATATAATGGAAGAATAATTAAATATGAGGCATTAATTGATTCAGGAGCTGATTTTAATATCTTTAATGCGGAAATTGGAGAGCTTTTTGGTATTGATATTCGTTCTGGGAAGAAAATGGAATTCAGCGGGATAGCTGGAGAGCCGTTTGAAGTTTATCTTCATAATTTAACCCTTGAGATTGGTGGCTGGCGCTATAATATTATGGCTGGTTTTTCTTACGAGATTAGCCCTCATGGATTTGGGATTTTAGGACAAAAAGGATTTTTTAATTTGTTTAGAGTTAAATTTATACATTCTAAAGGTACTATCGAAATTACTCCCGAAAATCAAACTGGGCTTGACAGGAGCAGGGATGTGTGATAGTGTATAAACATTGCAGTGCGTTGCTGTATGTAATGTAATTTCAAAATTTAATAAAAGGAGATCAGAAATGATAGTAAGAGATCAACAAAATGGAACTCGACGTGTTGACATAGACTCTATGATTCGTTTTAGGTTTTGCGTCATGGGTATCGAAACAAAATTCAGGAGCATCCCAAAACTGGCGCTTAAGGACGTTTTAACAAACAAAAAAGAGGAAGTTGTTTATGAATTAGGAGAAGAAAAAATAACTATTACCATTGATTACCAAGAGAATTCAGTCTCGATAGATTCTCACATATCGGATCCAGTGGAAGTAAAGATCAATTGCAGCCTAGAAGAGTTTGAGCGAGCTTTATTTTTAAGCCTTGTTTAAATAGGAACGCGGCCCCGTTATCAAATAAATTGATTTCGGGGCTGTTTTTTTGATAGGGCTTGACAAAGACTTGACAAATATCTTTGGGTGGGTAAAATGATAGATATTAAAAAATATAACATAATCCGAATGACGCGAATTAAATGCGAATGCCGCGAATAAATTATTCGCAACATTCGTATATCATTCGTAGATTCGCATTATAATTTTATGAACATTAAACCATTATCTGATCATATATTAATTGAGCCGATAAAAGAGGAGGAAAAAACAAAAGCTGGGATTTTGCTTCCAGACACAGCTGAGAAAGAAAGACCTGAACAAGGCCGGGTGATTGCTGTTGGCCCAGGTCAAAAAAGAGCTGGAAAAGTTATTCCTTTGGAAGTAAAACCAGGAGACAAAGTTTTATTTACCAAATATGGTCCAAATGAAATAAAGGTCGGCGATAAAGAATATTTGATTGCTAAAGAAGAAGATATATTAGCAATTATTGAGTAATTTATAAAAAATTATGGCTAAACAAATTAAGTTTCAAGAAGAAGCAAGAAAAAAATTAAAAACTGGGGCTGATAAATTAGCTAATACAGTTAAAGTTACCTTAGGTCCTAAAGGAAGGAATGTTGTTTTAGACAAAGGCTTTGGCGCTCCTACTATTACTAATGACGGAGTCACCATTGCCAAGGAAATTGAGTTAGAAGATAAAATTGAGAATTTAGGAGCAGAAATTGTAAAAGAGGTTGCTGAAAAGACAAATGATATAGCTGGTGATGGAACTACCACTGCCGTTGTTTTAGCTCAGGCAATGATTACTGAGGGCTTGAAAAACGTAGCTGCTGGCGCCAATCCTTTAGCTCTTAAAAGAGGAATTGAGAAAGGCGTAGACAAGATAGTAGAAGCATTAAAAGGAATGGCTAAGCAAATTACTACTAAAGAAGAAACTGCTCAAGTAGCAACTATTTCTGCAGAAAGCAAAGAAATAGGTAGTCTGATTGCTGAAGTTATGGAAGAAGTTGGCAAAGACGGAGTAATTACAGTTGAGGAATCAAAAACTTTTGACCTTCAAAAAGATATTGTTAAAGGTCTTCAATTTGACAGAGGATATATTTCTCCATATATGATTACTAATGCCGAAAGAATGGAAGCAGCTTATGAAGATGCTTTAATTTTGGTTACTGATAAAAAGATATCTGCTTTGAATGAGATTCTGCCTGTTCTAGAGAAAATAGCTCAAACAGGTAAAAAAGAATTAGTAATTATTGCTGAAGATGTTGAAGGTGAAGCATTAGCTACTTTAGTAGTTAATAAGCTTAGAGGAATCTTTAACGCTTTGGCAGTTAAAGCTCCTGGATTTGGAGATAGAACAAAAGAAATGCTTGATGACATAGCTGCAGTTACTGGAGCTGAAGTTATTTCTGAGGAAAAGGGGTTGAAATTAGAAAACATTGAAATAAATATGCTGGGTTCTGCAAGAAGAATTGTTTCAACCAAAGAAAACACTACTATTGTTGAAGGTAAAGGAGAGAGAGAAAAAATTGACTCAAGAGTTAATCAAATTAAAAAAGAGCTTGAACTTTCTGATTCTGAGTTTGACAGGGAAAAGTTGCAGGAAAGATTAGCAAAGTTAGTTGGTGGAGTAGCAGTTATTAAAGTTGGAGCTGCTACTGAGGTTGAGCAAAAAGCAAAGCAGCACAAAACAGAGGATGCTTTATCAGCAACTAAGGCAGCAACTGAAGAGGGAATTGTGCCTGGTGGAGGAGTAGCTTTGTTAAGAGCTAGTTTGGGATTAAGCGAGGTTGAAGCTGAAGGAGAAGAAAAAACCGGAGTCAATATTTTGAAAAGAGTTTTAGAAGAACCAATCAGGCAGATTGCTCAAAATGCTGGAATAGATGGAGCAGTAGTAGCTCAAAAAGTTAAGGAAGATGGTGAAGGATTTGGTTTTAATGCTGAAACCTTGAAATATGAGAACTTAATGGAATCAGGAATTGTTGACCCAACAAAAGTTGTTAGGTCAGCTCTTCAAAACGCTGCTTCGGCAGCCAGTATGTTTTTAACTACTGAATGCGTGGTTGCTACAAAAGCAGAAGAAAAGAAAGAAATGCCTCAAATGCCTCAGATGGGATACTAATCAATTGGCATATAAATTTGGTTATGTTAAAATCAATCAAAGACCTTTTTATATATGCAAAGGCAAGATTTAAAAAAGTTGTTAGTTGAGTATTTAGTTGAGACGACTCAAGAAGTGAAAAAAATGGCTAACCAAGACAAAGGCAGGCAGGTTTTGGGTGAAACAATAAACAGGCCAGAAGACCTTGAAATTGGGATTGACAGAGTAGGAGAAGATATTTTAGAAAAGCTTCTAAAAGAGCATAAAGTAAAAGCAACTATTTTTTCTGAGCCAGAAGATAGAGATATTAAAAACGGAGGAGAAATTTACGGTTCAGTTGATCCTTTTGATGGTTCAATGCTTTACCTTCGGGGATTTGAACATAATTGGTATACAGCCCTAAGTTTCTTTGACAAAAAGAGAAACCCTTTATGCTGCGGTATCGCTGATATTGTTAATGATAAATATTATATCACTGAAGAAGATGGAAATTATTTAGTTTCAATGAATGGAGAGCACAAAAAGAAAGTTAAACCTGGTGTCAGGAAAAAACTAACAGAACCTATTGTTTTATCCAGTTACATAATGAGTTCTCAATATTCTGCAAAGTTTCTTGATATTTTCGGGGATTTAGTAAGAAATATGCATCCTAAAGGGCTTTTCTATCCCCATGGCGGTTCATATATCTATGCTTTTCTTGCTTCAGGCCTAATTGATGCCTATGTAATGTTTAATGAACCTCGTTCAGAAATAGACCCCGGTTTTCCAATTGCTAAGAAAGCTGGTTGCCAGGTCGTTAGTGTTGATTCAGATGGCAGTTACCAGGATTACCAATTTATTCCTGGCAGACAGCATGCCAAGGTAGATTTACTAATTGCTACTTCAACTCCTGAACTACGTGATAAGTTAATAAAACATTATGTTAAAAAATATGCAGAAAAATACTCTTTTAACTCTTAAGCCAATCAAGAAGTTTATTAATGGGATAGGGAAAAATGTAGAGAGGTATTTTGGAAAGGATAAAGCATGTGTCATTGGCTTGGAAGACGATGGCGTTTTTTATGGAGAAGGTCTTTATAAGTGGTTATCTCAGAAAAAGAAAGATATCACTTTTTTTACAATGGATGATTATGGAAAAGGATTGGAACAAGACAAAGTCAAAGGAAGAAAGGTTTTATTAGTTGACAACGATATTGTTACTGGCAAGGCCTATAGGATAGTTATGGGGCTTATGCGAGAAAAGAAAGAGAAGTTAAAGATAAAAGATATAAAGTTTGCTGTTTTGTGTGATAGGATGAAAGTAGCTGATTTCTCAGTTGAAGATTACCCTGCTCCTAGTTCTTGGAGTTTAGCAGCTTTAGATGAGATTGACTTTGAGATAATTAAAGCCCTGTCTCAGGATGGAAGAAAAAGCTTTGTAGATATTGCTAAAAAGACAGGATTAACCTCAGTTGGCGTTAAAAAAAGGGTTGAGAAATTAATTGAGAATGATATGTTAATAATTCAGGGATTATTAAATATTGAGAAATTTTATTCAGTAAGTGCTACTATTGGGGTTGAAGCTCCTTCCAAGGTTATTTCTAAACTAACAAAGAAATTTGAAAATTGCCCCTTAGTTTATAACTTAGTAAGATTTCCTTCTGGTCATCACCAAAATTTAATCATAGGCATAGTTTCTCCAAGTTTGAAAAGAATAAATAACCTTATAGCAAAACAATTAAGGTCTGAGTCAGGAATAAGAAACATTGAGGCTGATATAGGGGAATTGCCAATTATACCAAAAGGACACTTATTATCTATTTTTGGTAAATCTAAAAAGTGTATTTGCGAGGAAAGATGTAATGAGTGCGAGTACTTTCTTTAATAGATAATATATATAACTGAAAAACTTAGCCCGGCTAAGTTTTTGTTTTGCATGAGTTTTCCACAGTGCTTGGCTCTTGACAAAACAGTTGGCTGGAATACAATAATATATACTTGTGGAAAACTTTAAAAAGTAAACTAAAAAACCTATATTAGTTAGTTTTATTAAACAGCTATTGACACATTATTTAAAAAAACTAAAATGAAATAAAGGAGGCAAAAATATGACAGAAAGAAAAAAATTCTATTTAACAAAAAAAGGATTAGAGAACTTCAAAAAAGAGCACCAAACCCTGAAGAATCTTAGAGCTGCTAAGACTAAAGGGGAGGCTCCAAAGATATGGGAATCAGAGGATTTAAATCCTGAGTATCTTTCTTTTCAAGAAGATTTGAGTTTTCTTGAAACAAGGATAGCTGAGCTTGAAAATATTTTAAAAAATGCTTTTCTGATTAAGCCCCCTTCTAAAAAAGAATCAAAAATGATTAATTTAGGAGCAACAGTTAAAGTAAAAGTAGATGGAGAGAGAGACGAATTCACAATTGTAGGGACGCTTGAAGCTAATCCCTCGTTAGGCAGGATTAGCAATGAGTCGCCAGTTGGAGTAGCTCTTTTAGGCCACAAAACTGGAGATGAAGTTGTTGTTTCCTCTCCAATAAAAACAGTTTATAAGATTAAGAAGATAAAATATAGCTAATTATTAGTTAGTGATTAAAACAGCTCCGCCTTGGTGGGGTTGTTTTTTTAAATAATAATAGTTATAGTATAAACATGAAAGAATTAGTTAATTTTTTCCATGAAATAGGAAAATTGAAAGGTAAACCCAGGAGGGGATGGATAATAAATGATATAAAGAATCCAGAGAGTATTGCTGAACATACTTTTCGAGCAGCAATAATGGCTTGGATTTTGGGCAGGAAGAAAAAAGGACTTAATATTGAAAAAGTTCTTAAAATAGCTTTAATCCATGATTTATGTGAAATATATGCTGGCGACACAACTCCCTACGATTCAGTTCTTCCAAGAACTAAAAAGAAAAGAGCAGAATTAATGAAGACCTGGCCAAGATTTTCAAATTCTGAAAAAAAGAGAATAGCTCGGGAAAAATATAGAAAAGAAAAGAATGGAATAGAAAAACTTACGTCAGGTCTTCCCCCCAGCTTAAGAAAAGAGATAAAAAATCTTTGGTTGGATTACGAAAAGGGATTGACCATTGAGGGAAGATTTTTCCGTCAGATGGATAGATTAGAGGATTTTCTGCAATCTATGGAATACTGGAAAAAGTATAAAAAACCCCCTCAAGGACCGTGGTGGTTGTGGGCAAGAGAACATTTTGATGATCCGGTTTTACTTGAAGTCATTAGAGAAATGGATAATAAGTTTCACAAACACAAAAAGCCTAGGATTTAGAAACCATGGCAATATATATTGGTACATCTGGTTGGGTTTATCCTCATTGGGAACAAGTTTTTTATCCTAAAAGCTTAAGTTCTAAATATAAATTAAAATACTTTTCTCAGCATTTTAAAACTACTGAAGTAAACTATTCTTTTTATCGTTTGCCAAAACCAGCTATTTATAAGGATTGGTATTCCCAGACTCCTGGGGATTTTTTATTCTCTGTCAAAGCCAGCCGTTTTATTACTCATATTAAAAGATTAAAGGGTGTTAATGCTGCCTGGAAAGTATTTATTAAGAACGCTTTAAATCTTAAAGAAAAACTTGGTCCAATTTTATTTCAGTTTCCTCCGAATTTTAAAGCAAGTGATGAGAATATTAAAAGATTAGAAAAGTTTTTAAAGTTTATCAGAGACCCGGTCTCTGTTGCTTTTGAATTCAGGCATGAGACTTGGTGCAAGCAAAAGATTTATAATTTATTAAAAAAATACAATGCTGCCTGGGTAATTGCTGATTCTCCTTCTTATCCTAAAGCCGAGGAACTGACTGCTGATTTTGTCTATATTAGAATGCATGGCTCTAAAGTTTTATTCTCTTCAAAATATACTAAAAAAGAATTAGAAACTCTTGCCAAAAAGATAAAAAAATGGCAAAAACAAAATAGAGACGTTTTTGTATACTTCAATAACGACGCCCTTGGCCACGCAGTTGAAAACGCAAAAACCTTACAGAACTTGCTTTTTTAAATGATTTAGGGTATAACCAAACATTGAGTAAAATTGAGAAAATGTTGCACTTTTAAAAGGAGAAAAAGATGGCTAAGGAAAAAAAGAGACCAATAGTAGTTCCCAAATCAATTGAAGAAGTTTCATTATTTGTTAGTGAAATAGGAAAGTGTCAAAGGAAGCTTGAGCAGATTCAGACAAGGATTAATGAAGATATAGAACAAATTAAAACTCGAGCGGTACAAATAAGTTTGCCTCTCCAGGAGACGATAGATGAACTTTTTAAATCAATATATGTCTTTGCCCGAGCTCATCGTAGTATGCTGACGGACGGAGGTAAGAGAAAAAGAGTCGATCTTTTAACCGGAAGTATTTTTTGGCAATTGAATCCACCTGCTGTTTCGCTTCGGAATGTTAAAAAAGTTATAGCACTATGTAAACGTCACAGACTCAAACGTTTCATCAGGGTTAAAGAAGAGCTGGATAAAGAAGCAATGCTAAAAGAACCTGAAATGGCTAGCAGGATTAAGGGAGTAAGGATTGGGCAAAAAGAACAATTTGTAGTTAAACCCGCTGAAGTAGTTGAGATTGTCAGGGATACAAAAAAACTTAAGAAAGTTCTGCCAAAGAAGTAGTCGCGGGGCAATGAAAACAGGGCTGGTTAAACAACCAGCCTTTTTATTTGATTTAAAAATTAAGGTTTGGTAGAATAAAATAATTATGGTAAAGAAAAAAAAGAAAAAAAGAAAGGGGATAAATAAAGTTGTGAAGATAATGGTTTTCTCTGATTTGTTTTTGAATTCTGGCTGGGGCTTGATTGGTCCGATTTTAGCTATTTTTATTGTTAATAATATTCAAGGAGGAAATGCCAGAGTTGTTGGAATAGCTGTTGGAATTTATTTGCTTGTAAAATCTGTTCTTCAAATACCTATAGCTCATTATTTGGATTTAAATCATGGAGAAAAAGATGATTATTACGCTTTATTTATCGGTACTCTTTTAACTGCTATCACGCCCATCATCTTTATATTCGCTACCATATCTTGGCATATATATATTGCTCAAGTAATCCATGCTTTGGGAATGGCAATGGCTATTCCTTCCTGGTCAGCAATATTTACCCGTCATATTGAAAAAAGAAGAGAAGCATTCTGCTGGAGTTTGGACAGTTCTGCGCTTGGGCTTGGAGCAGGAATAACCGGAATCATAGGAGGAACAGTAGCTCAATCTTTTGGTTTTATACCTCTTTTTATTGGAGTAAGCGTTTTTAATGTAATAGCTGCCCTTTTATTTTTATTTATTATGAAAGACATTCTTCCAAAAACATCGCGGCAAAGAGTATTCCTTTTGCCAAAGACATAATGTATGAAAAATCAAGAAATAGCCAAGATATTTTACGACATGGCGAATTATCTTGAAATGGATAATGGTTCTTTCAGAGCTTACGCTTATAAAAAAGTTGCAATTGTTTTAGAAAGCTTGGAACAAGACATTGAAGATGTTTACAAGCAAGGAGGGTTAAAGACATTAAAAGAGATTCCTGGAGTAGGAAAAAACATTGCTTTAAAGATTGAAGAATATTTAAAAACAGGCAGGGTTAGAACTTATGAAAGATTAAAAAAGGAAACACCAATAAATTTAGGAGAATTGATTGCAGTTGAAGGGATGGGAGTGAAAAAAGTAAAACTTCTTTACCAAAAATTAAAGATTAAAAATTTAAAAGATTTAGAAAAAGCAGCTAAAGCTCATAAAATAGCTCCTTTAGAAGGGTTTGGAGAAAAAACAGAAAAGAATATTTTACAAGGAATTGCTTTTTTAAAAAGAAGCAAAGGAAGATTTCTTTTAGGAGAGATAATGCCGCTTGTAGATAAAGTTTTAGAAAGATTAAGTAAACTAAAAGAAGTTGAAAAGATAAGCATTGCAGGTTCTGTCAGAAGAGTAAAAGAAACAATAGGAGATGTTGATATTTTAGTAGTTTCAAAAAAGCCAGAGAAAGTAATGGCTTTTTTTGTTTCTATGCCTGAAGTAGTCAAAGTTTGGAGCAAGGGTTCTACTCGTTCTTCTGTTAGAACCAAGGGCAAGTTTGATATGGATTTGAGAGTTGTTCCTTTAAAAAGTTATGGTTCTGCTTTACAGTATTTTACTGGCTCTAAAGAACATAACATTGCTACTCGCCGGCTTGCCATAAGTAAAGGATTGAAATTAAATGAATACGGAGTTTTCAAAGGTAGACACATGATTGCCGGGAAAACAGAAAAAGAAGTATATAATGCAATAGGGCTTGATTTAATTGCTCCGGAAATGAGAGAAAATCAAGGAGAGATAGAACTTGCTCGGAAAAAGAAATTGCCTAAGATTATTGAATATAATGATATTAAAGGCGACTTGCATTGTCATTCCAATTGGGATGGCGGAGTAAATTCAATTGAAAAAATAGCAAAAGCAGGCATCAATATGGGATATAAATATATTGGAATTGCAGACCATACCAAGTTTTTAAGAATAGAGCATGGATTAAATGAGAAGCAATTAGCAAAACAGAGAAAAGAGATTGATAAATTAAATAAGAAGTTTGGTTCTAAAATTAGAATTCTCCAAGGTTGCGAATCTAATATTATGAATGATGGTTCGATTGATATTAAAGATGAAGCTTTAGCTAAGCTAGATTTTGTCATTGCTGGAGTTCATTCCAGCATGAAAATGGATAAAAAAAGAATGACTGAAAGAATAATTACAGCAATGAAAAATCCTAATGTTGATATTATTTCTCATCCAACTGGAAGAATACTTAAACGCAGAGATGAATATCAAATTGATTTTGATAAGATTTTAAAAACAGCAAAAGAGACAAATACAATTCTTGAAATTGACTCATTTCCTGATAGATTAGATTTAAAAGATATCAATATTAGAAAAGCAAAAAAAATAGGAGTGAAAATGATAATTAATACTGATGCCCATCGTATAGAACAATTAGAGCTTATTAAATTTGGCATTGCCCAAGCCCGCCGCGGCTGGGCAGAAAAAAAAGATATTATCAACACTCAACCTCTATCCAAACTATTAAACTATTTTTAGTAATTTTAGCTTGTTTTTGTTTTTAAGATATGGTAGTAAAAAATATCAGAGATGTTCGTTGAAAACTGAAAACTAAAAGAATGGAATTTTAAAAAAGGAGAAAGAAAATGGCAGGATTATTTGGAATTAGCGTTGATAGTAGTGTAAGTAGTTCATTTTTCAGAAAAACACTTTTTTGGGGAACTTTTTACAACAGGCACCTTGGCGAAGAACATACTGGTTTAGCAGCTATTAATGGAGGAGTGATTACAAGTAAAAGCAAACCAGGTCTTTTCCCAGCTAATTTTAGGAGCATAATAGATCAGTTTGTTGGTACTGAAGGATTAGGATATTGCGGGTCAGAGAGAGAGCCTTTTCATGTAAAGAAATCGAAATTCGGTCCATTCAGTATTTGTTTCACCGGCAACATTACTAATCGTCGGGAATTAGTAGACGAGTTTGATAAAATTGGTCATATTTTTGAAGAGGGGGATGATATCGAGGTAATAGCCAAGCTTATAGTTCAAGGAGTTAATATTGTCCACGGCATTAAGAAGATGAGTGAAAAAGTGAAAGGAGCTTATTCGCTTCTTCTTCTTTCAAAAGAAGGAATTTACGCTGTGCGTAATTCTTCTGGTCAGTGGCCTTTAGTTATTGGAACAACTGATTCTGCTGTAATTGTTTCTTCAGAATGTGGAGGATTTGATAATCTTGGATTTAGGCCTTACTACGATATTAAACCAGGGGAGATTGTATTATTGAAAGATGGATCCTGGAGGCTAGTAAACCGTGTTGTTAAAAAAGCGAGGGTAGAAGAGTGTAGTTTTTACAGTGTTTACACCTCCTCGGCAGCTGCTATAGTGCATGGAGTCCCTGTTACTTTGATAAGAGAACAATTAGGGGCTTGCTTGGCCCGTAAGGACATTGAAGAAGGTTTTATTCCCCATGTAGTTATAGGTGTTCCCGATTCTGGCGAAGTTCATGCAGATGGTTATAAAGCAGAGTTTGACCGACAGATTATGTTGGGCAAGATAGATAGAGTTCCATTTCGCAAGAAGTGTTTGTTTAAATATGGTTTTGCAAGAAGTTTTTTGCGTCCGACCCCAGAAGATAGAAGAGAAACAGCTCATTATAAGATTGTGATTACAGCAGAGACAATTGAGGATTTCCTGCGGATGTTAGAAAATGCAGGTTTGACTATAATATCACAAGATATCTTGTCAAACGGCCGTATAATAATCGTTGTTTGCGAGGATTCAGTAGTTAGAGGTGTTCAGATTAAGTCAAAATTAGCTCCTAAAATAAGAATGATATTCGAGAAAGAAATAAATGGCATTAACATCAAAGCAGAAATTCATATACGAGCTTCTTTCCCGCCGCTTCTTTCTTATTGTTCTTGCGGTAAGACAACCAGAAGAGGAGAAGTTTTGGCTCATTTACATCCTATGATTAAAGATAGGATAGAGTATTTAGGAGTTGATAGTTTAAAGTACAATACTGTGAATGATTTGATTTGTATACTTGGTCGTGCTCGAGAGGAACTTTGTCTTCGTTGTGTTTCGGAAATAAAATAATTTCTGAAAGCAAAACCCCGTCGTCTTGACGGGGTTTTTTATTCCTTTACTTTCTCTACAATCTTTTCAAATATCTTGCCATTATCTTTTACTAATTCAGATAATACTTTTCTGTCAAGTTCAATCTTTTTTTCTTTTAATCCGTAAATAAATCGGCTGTAAGTCAAACCCTGTTTTCTGCAGGCAGCATTGATTCGGATTTACCAGAGTTTTCTAAATTCTCTTTTCTTGGTTCTTCTGTCTCGGTAAGCATAAGACCTGGCATGAAGCAATGCTTCTTTTGCTGCTTTGTATTTTGATTTTCTTCCCCAGCGAAAACCCTTGGTATATTTCAATACTTTTTTCCTGCGCTTATGAGCAGTTTTTCCTCTTTTTACTCTAACCATATTACCTTAATAGTTTTTTAATCTTCTTAGCCAATGGCTTGGAAAGCTTAACCCATTTTCGGGTCTTTCTTATTTTTTTCCCTGATTTCTTTGCCCGAAAGTGGTCCTGACCAGTTGCTCTTCTAAGAACCTTGCCAGTTTTAGTTATTTTGAAGCGTTTTTTGATTGATTTTCTTGTTTTCATATTACTTTTTAGATATAATCATTGTTAATCCTCTTGGTTGTCTTTTTAATTCCCTTTCTATTTTTATTGGGATTGTTTTTTCCAAGATTTCCAGGAATTTCCTTATCTTTTCTCTAGCAAATCCCTGAAGCGCTTTTTGCCTGCCTCTTAATTTCATCTCTATTCTTACCCTATTTCCTGTTTTTAGAAACTTTTCTGCTTGCTTTGTCCTTGTTTCTAAGTCATGTTCAGAAATCCCAAAAGTCAATCTTATTCCTTTGAGTTCACCGCCTTTATGATGTTTAGCTGATCTTTCTTTCTTTTTTAACTGGTAAAGATATTTTCCATAATCCATTATTTTGCAAACAGGCGGCTCAACTTTTTCAGTAACCTGAATTAAATCCAAATCGCGCTCCCTGGTTATTTGGAGCGCTTTTTCTAACGCCAAAACTCCTAATTGCTTTCCAGTTTCATCAATTAGTCTTACTTCTCTAGCTCTTATTCGATTGTTGACCAATGGTTTTCTTTGCACTGTGGAGATGGCGAGGGCGAACTCGCATCCAAAAGTTTTATCAAAATAGTTCTACAGGTTTAGTCTGTTTTAGTTTTAGAGTGTTAAATTGGAAACAGACAAAATTCCAACACCTTAGTCTCGTTTGTTTTGATAGTTTTTCTGAGACAAAAAGAACTATCTATCTCGCTATTATCACGCCAAAGATTACTTAGCGAGAATCGGTAATCTTGACGGCGTTAAGCAAAAGCTAACGCGGGTTTCTTAAACAAGTTGGCACTTATTTGAGAATATTTTACCTGCTCTATTTTGACAAAAAACTTCTGTCGAAACTATTCATCCCCGTGATTTTAATTCTCTGTCTATTTCTCTTTCTGTTTCTCTTTTTTTAATTAATTCTCTTTTATCAGCTTTCTTTCTTCCTTTTCCTATTCCAAACCCAAGCTTTATTTTTCCTTTCTTAGTATACACTTTTAAGGGCACTAAAGTCAAGCCCTTTTCCTTTGTTTTACCGATTAAATGCTTAATTTCTGATTTATTCAGAAGAAGCTTTCTTGGTTTCTCTGGCTCATAATCCGGAGAAATGTTCTTTGGCTGATAAGCAGGGATATTAGCTCCGACTAAATACGGCTCTTCTCCTCTTAGCGTCACATAAGAGCCTTTTAAACTCATTCTTCCTGATTTTATTGATTTGACTTCTTGGCCAATCAAAACCATGCCTGCTTCAAACCTTTCCAGGATTTCATAATCAAACCTCGCTTTTCTATTTTCAGCTAAGATTTTCATTACTTTATATTATCATAATTCAATAAAAAAAGAAGGCATCAATTTTGATGCCTTCGAAGATTTGTTCCTGATTTTCAATTTAGGTTTTCCACGTAAATGGCTGATTGATATACACAGATATTAGCACTGCTGAGATAAAACCTATGACACCAATCAGACCCACAGTAGTAGAAATCGTTAGATTTTTGTATCTTATTGATACAATAATCCATACAATCCAGCAGGAAAGAAGCCAAACAACCCCAATCCTCCCAAGCGCGGTAGGGAATGAACCCATAAACAATACTTTTGATATTTTGTAAAGTTCTTCAATCATCATTTCTTTCCTTTCAAATTTTAAAGTTGCTATTTTAGTTTTTCACGATATTTACAGTTTATCGCATATTCTCAAATCTGTCAAGTTTTTATTGACTTATTTCTTGGGTTTTGATAAAATTAAAATAGTTAGTAATAAATAATATATGCGTAAAATAAACTTAAAAAATGTAGTTTGGAAAGAAGGCAAGTATTATGTTGCCCAATGTCTTAATGTTGATGTATCTAGTTTCGGCAAGACCAAAAAAGAAGCTTTAGATAATTTGGATGAAGCTTTGGAATTATACTTTGAAAATGAGAAAATAGTTCATTTGCCTAAAGTTGAGAGACCAGAATTAGTTACTTTATCTCTCAATCATGCCTAAGCTTTATTCATCTACTGAAATTATTAAAGTCCTTCAAAAGAAGGGCTTTGTTTATATATCTCAAAAAGGCAGTCATGTAAAATTTCGTAAATTTGGAAAGAAGATTTTAACAGTTATAGTTCCTGCTAACAAGAAAGAGATTCCTTATGGAACTTTTAAATCTATTTTACATCAGGCACAATTAACAGAAGAAGATTTTAAGAAAAAATAATTGGAAGAGGACAGTTCTCTTCCATTTTAATCACTACGAGAACAGTTCTCGTAGTATTTTCTGCAATAAAAAATGTGCCGAGAACTGTTCTCGGCACTTTATTTCACAAAGAAATTTCCTTTATTCCTGTATCGTTGCTGTTGACAACATTAATTCTGCAATTTGGGTCATTTTTTTTCACTAAGGTGGCGATAAACCGAGTACCATAGACATAGTCGTTATTATGGAAAGTTTCGGAAGTGACATTATATTCTTGGTAACTATTTTTGATTTGTTCAAGAAGTCGGTTGCGCGTACTTCCGTACTCCCATGAATTTATCAAAACAGAAACGATAAGGATAACAACGAATGCGATGATATAAAGAACAATATTCATTGTAAAGCACCTCCTTTCAAATTTTTAAGTTGCTATTTTAGTTTTTCACGATATTTACAGTTTATCGCATATTCTCAAATCTGTCAAGCTTTTGCGGAGGACGGGCCTCTGTTTTTTGAATTTTTGAAGAAAATAGGGTAAGATGGAAATAATGATTAGGGATGATATTAGAAAATTAGTAGAAAAAGCGATAAAGGAACTTGGATTTAAGGTTTCTGGAGTTTTGGTTGAGGAACCAAGAGAAAAAACACACGGGGATTATGCCACGAATGTGGCGATGGTAATTGGAAAAGAAGATCCAATGAAGATAGCCAATTTAATAAATTCGAAATTCGAAATTCGAAATTCGAAATTCCTCGACAAAGTCGAAGTTGTTAAGCCGGGTTTTATTAATTTTTTTGTTTCAAGAAAGTATTTGCAAAAGCAAGTAGGGAACATTTTGAAAGAAAAAGAGAAGTTTGGAGATTTGAAAATAGGGAAAGGCAAAAAATAAATGTTGAATTTATTTCAGCAAATCCTACTGGTCCTTTGACTTTGGGAAATGGACGTGGAGGGTTTTGCGGAGATGTTTTGTCAAATGTTTTAGAAAAAGCAGGATATAATGTATTTCGCGAGTTTTATGTTAACGATCGTGGTAAACAAGTAGAAGATTTGAAAAAAGGCCTTTACAAAGGCGAGAAGAGAACAGCTTTGCAAATTCAAAAAGAAAACCAAAAAATAATTACAAAAAAACTAAAAATTAAGTTTGATGTTTGGTTTTCTGAAAATAGTTTGTATAAAAGCAAGGAAGTTGATAAAATCTTGAATTGGCTGAAAAAGAAAAAATTAGCTTATGAAAAAGAAGGGGCTTTGTGGTTTAAATCAAGCAAGTTTGGAGATGATAAGGATAGGGTATTAGTAAAAGCAGATGGCGAGAAAACTTATTTTTCTTCTGATATTGCTTATTTAAAGAATAAATTTAAAAGAGGTTTTGACAAGTTAGTTTTCTTTTGGGGAGCTGATCATTATGGATATATAGGAAGAATGAAAGCCGTGGTTAAAGCTTTGGGTTATAAGAAAGAACAGGTAGATTTTATTATTATGCAAATGGTTCGGCTTTTTGAAAAAGGCAAGCAGGTCAGGATGTCCAAAAGAACAGGTACTTATATAACCCTGGAAGAATTAATTGATGAAGTTGGATTGGATGTTGCTCGGTTTTTCTTTTTAACAAGAAATTCGGGGAGTCATTTGAATTTTGATTTAAGTTTAGCTAAAGAAAAGTCACAGAAAAACCCTGTTTATTATGTACAGTACGCTTATGCAAGAATATGCAACATACTTAAGAAATCCCAAATAACAAATTCCAAATTACAAACAAATTCAAAATTCAAAATTCAAAATTCAAAATTGCTAAATCATTCAAGCGAATTAGATTTGATTAAGCAGTTGATTAGGTTTCCAGAAATTATTGAAGACACTGCAAAAGATTATCAGGTTCAGAGAATACCGCAATATGCTATTGATTTAGCTGAGAGTTTTCATAAGTTTTATAAAAACTGCAGAGTTCTTACTGAAGATAAAGAATTAAGCCAAGCCAGATTATCTTTGATTTTGGCAACTCAAAGCATTCTTAAAAATACTTTAGATTTAATGGGTCTTTCCAGCCCAGAAAAGATGTAATATGAAAAACAAATATATATTATTAAGGCATGGGGAGACAAGGTATCAGGCAAAGAAAATGGATGTTCTTTATCGTAAATCTGATCAATTTATTCTCTCTATAACTAAAAATGCAAAAGAACAAATCAAGATTGTAGCAAAAAGACTTAATGGCAAAGGAATTGGTTTGATTTATTCTTCAGATTATTTCAGAACCAAACAAACAGCAAAAATTGTTGCTAAAGAACTTGGGTTAGAAAAGATTAAATTTGATAAAAGATTAAGAGATACAAATTTCGGAGTTTTCCACGGAAAGCCAGGAGAGAGGTATCGTCAATTTTTTTCTAATAAAAAGCAAAGATTTTTCAAAAGGCCTGCTAAAGGAGAAAACTGGAGAGATGTTGGAAAAAGAGCAATTGCTGTTATAAAAGACATTGAGAAAGAACATAATAACAAGACAATTTTAATTGTAAGTCATGCTGATCCTGTATGGCTTTTGGTGGGTTATTTAAAAGGTCTAAGCGAAGATGAGCTTTTAGAAAGAAGAAAGATGGGAGATCTTTGGCCAAATGTTGGCCAATACATAGAACCATGAGTATTGATTTTCCGAAATTGGAACAAAAGATATTGAAATTCTGGAAACAGAAGAAGATTTTCAGCAAACTAAAGAAGAAAAACCAAGGCAAAAAGCACTGGTCGTTTTTAGATGGTCCTATTACAGCTAATAATCCTATGGGCGTTCATCATGCCTGGGGAAGAACATATAAAGATTTGTTTCAAAGATATAAGGCAATGCAGGGATTTGAGCAAAGGTTTCAGAATGGTTTTGACTGTCAGGGCCTTTGGGTTGAAGTTGAAGTTGAGAAAGAAAAAGGATTTAGGAATAAAAAAGATATTGAAAAGTTTGGCATTGATAAGTTTGTTAATGCCTGCAAGCAAAGAGTTTTAAAATATTCAAAGATTCAAACAGAACAGTCAATTAGATTGGGCCAGTGGATGGATTGGGATAATTCGTATTATACAATGTCTGACAAGAATAATTATACTATTTGGAACTTTCTTAAGATTTGCTGGAAAAAAGGATTATTATACAAAGGCCGCGATAGTGTTCCTTGGTGTCCAAGGTGTGGTACGGCAATTTCCCAACACGAGATTTTGACTGAAGAATATAAGGAGATTACTCATAAGTCAATTTTTGTAAAGCTGTCAGTTATTGGTAGAAAAAATACTTTCTTTCTTGTTTGGACAACAACTCCATGGACATTACCAGGCAATACTGCTTTAGCTGTTCATTCTGATTTAGAGTATGCAAGAGTAAAAAGCAAAAATATCATGTATATTTTGCTTAAAGAAAAAGCAGATTTGATTGAAGCGGGTAAGGTTATTGAAACATTCAAAGGCAAGAAATTACAAGGGCTGCAGTATGAAGGTTTGTTTGACAAAGAAAAACATAAAGTTATTTTATGGAAAGATGTAACCCAAGAAGAAGGAACAGGAATTGTTCATATTGCTCCTGGATGCGGTGCAGAAGATTATCAATTAAGCAAAGAATTAAATCTGCCAGTAATTGATTTGAGTGATGATGAAAGCAATTATAGGCAGGGCTTTGGGAAACTAACAGGCAAGTTTGTTGGTTCTGAACAAGTTAGAGATTTGATTTTCAAAGATTTAGAAAAAAAGGGAAGAGTATATAAAATTGAAGATTATACGCACCGTTATCCAACTTGCTGGCGATGCAAAACAGAACTGATTTTTAGAGTAGTTGATGAGTGGTATATTTCAATGGATAAATTAAGAAAGCAGTTAAAAGAAGTTGCTAAGAAAGTAGATTGGATTCCCTCTTTTGGCTTGGATAGGGAATTGGACTGGTTGAAGAATATGCAGGATTGGTTGATTTCTAAGAAACGTTATTGGGGTTTGGCTCTCCCGATTTATGAATGTAAATGCAATAATTTTGAGGTAATCGGCTCAAAGCAAGAATTAAAAAAAAGAGCTGTTTCTGGATGGGATAAGTTTGAACCACATTCTCCTCATCGTCCATGGGTTGATAATGTAAAAATTAAATGCTCTAAATGCAAACAAGAGATTTCTCGGATTCCTGATGTTGGAAATCCCTGGCTTGATGCTGGAATAGTTCCTTTTTCTACAATGGAAAAAGATTGGTTTCCAGCTGATTTGATTTGTGAATCATTTCCAGGACAATTCAAGAACTGGTTTTACGCATTAATTGTAATGAGCACTGTTTTAGAAGGCACTAATCCAATGAAAACAGTTTTTGGGCATGCTTCTGTAAAAGATGAGCATGGAGAAGAAATGCATAAATCAAAAGCAAATGCTATTTGGTTTGATGATGCAGTTGAAAAGATTGGAGCAGATCCTATGCGATGGATGTATTCAAGGCAAAATCCTGTTTATGATTTGAGGTTTGGATATAAAGGTGCTGAAGAAATAAAGAGAAAACTACTAACCCTGTTTAATGTATTTACATTTTTAAATACTTATGTAGATAAAAAAGACTTTCCTAAAAAAGAACTAAAATCAAATAACATATTAGATGAATGGATTATTTCAAGATTGAATAATGTAATTAAAAGAGCTACAAAAAACTTAGACAAGCACAATGCTACTTCTGCTGTTTTAACAATAGAAGATTTCTTTATTCAGGATTTATCTCTCTGGTATGTCAGGAGATCAAGAAAAAGATTCAAGCAAGGAGCTGAAAAAAGAGAGCAGGCAATTTCAACTTTGTATTATGTGCTTTTAAATTTATTAAAACTTATTGCTCCAGTAATGCCGTTTTTTGCAGAAGAAATGTATAGCAACTTGAAAACAAACAATATGCCTGAATCAGTGCATTTATGCGATTGGCCTAAGCCAGGAAAAATAAATGATAAACTTGAAGAGAAAATGATTCAGGTTAGAGATATCGTTACTTTGGCTTTAGCTCAAAGAGCTGAAAAAGGAATTAAAGTCCGACAACCTCTTGCGGAATTAAGAATTAAGAATAAAGAATTAAGAAACGAGAAAGAATTGCTTGAGCTGATAAAAGATGAAGTTAATGTTAAGAAAATTACTTTTGGCAAGGGAATTAAATTAGATACTAAAATCAGTAAAGAATTGAGGAAAGAAGGAATTGCCAGAGAAGTTATTAGGCACATTCAACAAATGAGAAAAAAAGCTGGCCTAAAACCAAAAGATAAAATTATAATTGAATCTACTTTTGAACCAGCTAATTTGGAAGATTTCAAAAAACAAGTAGGAGCTAAGGAGTTTAATGTTAAGAAAAAAGTATCTGGCAAAGAAATAAAAATAGCAAAACAAAAACATTATATTAAAATTAAAAAATAAAAATATGGGTATTTACAATAAAAGAAAATCTATTTCAAGAAGGGAATTAGGCACAACCCTTAGAAAGCATCACGGAAGAATACCAGGAACTGGTGGTAAGAAGTATTATCATAGGCAAAGGAGCAGTATGACAAGAGAAGTATTTGGGCCAAAATATGGAAGTCAGATTGATAAACATGAATACAGAAGGGCTATTCGGGACCTGCAGACTAGCAAAAGAAATGTAAAAACTCCTAGGGAGAAGGCAGCTGTAGACAGAAAAATTAGATACTTGAAGGAACTTGGAGGAAAAAATCTATAATGGCGATTCATTACAGAACTCAAGCTTTTATATTAAAGAAAACTGATTTGCGAGAGGCAGATCAGGTTTTTACTATTTATACTAAGGACTTTGGCAAACTAAAGATTTTAGGTAAAGCAATTAGAAAAATTAAATCAAAACTTAGAGCTGGAGTAGAGCTTTTTTATTTATCAGAAATTGAATTTATACAAGGAAAGAATCATAAGACCTTAACTGATGCAATGGCAATTGAAAAGTTTAAGAATATAAGGGAGGATTTAGACAAATTAGAGACCGCTAGTCAAATTGCTGAAAACGCTGATGAGTTAATTAAGGGAGAAGAAAAAGATGAAGATATTTGGAATTTATTAAGAGAGGTTTTTGACAAAATAAATAATTATTCTTTGATCTACTATTATTTTCTCTGGAACTTATTATCAATCTTAGGATACCAAATTGATTTATATCATTGTATTGGTTGCCAGAAAAAACTTGGTCCTGGAAAACTATATTTTAATCCAGAAGAAGGAGCAATAGTCTGCTCTGTTTGTTTTGAGGGTTCAGTTGATAAAGAGATATGCCCAGAGGTTATTAAGATTCTACGTCTTTTTCTTAAAAAGGACTGGAACATTTTATTAAGATTGAAAATACAAGATTCTCATAAAAAAGCATTAGAGACAATCTCTCTTGATTTTTTGAAAGAGCTTAGATATGATTAAAGCATGAGAAAAGTTATCATTTTAGTTATAGCTTTAGCTGCAATTCTTGGAATAGCTGGTTATTGGTATTGGCAGAGAAATCCTTATTCAAAAGAGATTCTGAAATTGGAAATCTTAGGTCCTGGAAATGCATCAGTTGCACGGGAAATTGAATATACAGTGAAGTATAAGAATAATGGGGATGTTAGATTAGAAGAGCCCCGCCTTATTTTTGAATTCCCAGAATATACTTTATTAGAACAGGGTGTTTCAAGAAGAATAGAAATAGGGACTGAGGAATTAGGAGATATTTATCCTGGAGAAGAAAAAACCTTCCAATTTAAGGGACGGCTTTTAGGAAGAGACGGGGAAGTGAAGACAGCTAAGGCCTGGTTGAGTTATCGCGTGAAAAACCTACAAGCACGTTATGAATCAACCACTACATTAAATACTGTAATTGATGCAGTTCCTTTGACTTTTGATTTTGACCTTGCCTCAAGAATAGAAGCAGGCAGGGATTTCAAGTTTTCTTTAAATTATTTCTCAAGCTTGGACTACCCACTTACTAATTTAGGTATAAGAATTGAGTATCCTGATGGCTTTGAGTTTTTAACAAGTGACCCTAAGGGTTTGGATAAGACAGAATGGGAGATTTCTCTTTTAAATAAAGCTGAAGGAGGAAGAATTGAAATCAGCGGCAATCTTTCTGGAGAACTTAAAGAACAGAAAATGTTTAAAGCTGCTATTGGTGTTTGGCAGGATGATGAATTTATTATTTTAAAAGAAATAACAAGAGGGGTAGAGATTACCAGGCCCCAGCTTTCTATTTTTCAGCATATAAATGGACAAAGTAATTATACTGCCAGTCCTGGCGATTTGCTTCATTATGAAGTTTTCTTTAGGAATATTAGCGAAGAGCCATTCAAGGATTTGTTTTTAGTAGCAACTCTTGATGGAGATGGATTTGATTTTGATACAATAAAAAGTGAATCAGGCCAATTTCAAACAGGAGACAATTCTGTAATCTGGGATTGGAGAGATGTTCCAAAGCTTAAGTTTTTAGACCAGGGCAAAGAAGGAAAAGTTGAGTTTTGGATTAATCTCAAAGATGACTGGGCAATTAGCAGCCTTGAAGAAAGAAATGCTCTTTTAAAGAATACAATTTTGATTTCTCAGGTAAAAGAAGAGTTTGAAACAAAAGTAAATTCAAAATTAGAGATTTCTCAACAAGCTTCTCAACAAGGTGATATTTATACTATAACCTGGCAGGCTAAGAATTATCTCAACGATGTTAAAAATGTTAAAGTAAAAGCAATTTTGCCTTCAGAAGTAAACTTATTTGGTAATATTTTCCCTGAAAGCGAATCGTCAAAGTTTGCTTATGACAGCGGAAGCAGAGAAATTGTCTGGATGATTGGAGATATGGAAGCAGGAACAGGTATTCTTAATGAAGCACCGAGCATTTCTTTTCAAGTTTCTTTAGCATCTGGCCAGACAATTATTAATGAAGCAGTAATTACTGGAGAAGATCAGTGGACAGAATCATTTATTCAAGGCGAAGCTTCAAAGCTTGCAAAATAAGTTCTTTAAAAAAGAAAAGAGGTGGGATTATGAAAGAAGATATAGAAAAAGAGTGTGGAGCATGTCTGTTTTTTAAATTTTGCGCAACATATATTATTGAAGAAAAGATTAGAGATCTAAAAAGAATTACTGGATGCAAGATTCATCAGAAAAAATGGTCTGAGAGATTCTGTTTTGCTGATTTTGTACATTGTGTTCATTTTGAAGATAGAAAAAAACTTAAGCCATTCATTGTTAGAAAAAAAGAGAGGTTTGGATTATTGTAATAAGTCCTGAGTCAGGATTTTCTGAACAGGACTTTTTTCTTGACTTTTTGTTTTTTAGAAAATATAATAACTTATCAAAAAAGATTGGCTCTTTTAAAACAGAAATGGAGGTGCTTTATGACTATCGAAGTGATATTAGGAGTTACTGCTGGCTTAATGCATGTTGTAGCATTTTACAGATATAACAAACAGGCAGTTCTTGGTATTTCTTGTCCTAGAAAAGCTACTTGGTTGTTATGGGTTTTTATCTCTAGCTCAAACTGTGTCAGCTATTTTATAATGGGCGAGCATTGGCCTTTAGCAATATTGCCTACTGTTAGCACTATTGCTTGTATTCTAGTGTTTTTCCGATGTTTATTTAGGGGCAATTTCTCTAAATTAGATTTTTGGGATGATATTGCTTTAGTTTTAGGCATTATCGCTCTTCTTGTTTGGTGGCGGTATCGTTTTACTAGGACTGGCGCTATTTATGCTAATTTGATTTTGCAACCCAGTATTGCGATTTCTTTTATACCCACTTACCGTGGATTATGGAAGAATCCCGAAAACGAGCAAAACCCATTGCCTTGGTTTATCTTTAGCGCAGCTTATATATTTCATCTGATTGCTGTATTTCTCGAATGGAAAGGCGCTTATATGTTGTTTTATCCAATTAATTGTTTTTTACTACATTTTGTAGTTGGAATTTGGTCTTTAAGAAAACCGAAAGGAGGTTTTTGAAATGGAAACTACAAAAGAGATAATAGAGCAGTGTCCCGATCTTTCTACTGATGAACGAAAGGTACTACTTTATGTTTATGGTTTTGCCGGCTATAGAATTACGCGCTGGGTTGAAAGAAAGCTTCCGGATGACAACTATAGAGGACTTCTCAAGAAAGCTGGGGAAAAGTTGCGAGCCTTCAAGGAGGAATCTTTTAATAGGGCTGGGAAATAATCCAGCCCTTTTTGTTTTTGGGAAAATAAGTTAGAATAAACTAATGGCGGATTTAATGGAAAAAATTGTATCTTTAAGCAAAAGAAGAGGTTTTGTTTTTCCTTCGTCTGAGATTTATGGAGGATTTGGCTCTTGTTATGATTTTGGTCCTTTGGGTGTAGAAATGAAGAATAATATTAAAAAGGTCTGGTGGGATGAGATGCTCAAAAAGCAAAATGATATTGTTGGCTTTGATGCAGCTATCTTAATGAGTCCTAAAGTTTGGAAGGCCTCTGGTCATTTAACAGCTGGTTTTGCTGATGAATTAGTGGAATGTAAGAAATGCCATAAGCGATTTCGTTTAGACGAAATCAAAAAACCATCAGGGTGTCCCGATTGCGGGGGAGCATTAACAAAGCCAAAGAAGTTTAATCTAATGATGAAGACATTTGTTGGACCTGTTGAAGATGAAGCAGCAGCAACTTATTTAAGAGCTGAAACTTGTCAGGGAATCTATACTAATTTCAAGAATGTTTTGCAATCAATGAGAATGAAGATTCCATTTGGCATAGCTCAGATTGGCAAGGCATTTAGAAACGAAATTACTCCTAAAGATTTTATTTATAGAACTCGTGAATTTGAGCAAATGGAAATGCAGTGGTTTTGTGAACCAAAAACAGGTCCAAAGCTCTTTGATTATTGGAAAAAACAAAGAATAAATTGGTATTTGAATTTAGGGATTAGTAAAAAGAATTTAAGAGCAAAAGAAGTTCCTAAAAACGAACTTCCTCATTATGCTAAAAGAGCAATTGATATTGAGTATAGGTTTCCTTTTGGATGGCAGGAGATAGAAGGAATTCATAATAGGGGGGATTGGGATTTATCTAATCATTCAAAGCATAGTGGAGAGGATTTAAAATATGAAGGATATTTCCCATATATTATTGAGACATCAGTTGGTGTTGATAGGAGTTTATTTGCCTTTCTTTGTGATGCTTATACTGAAGTAAAAGGAGGAAGAACAAAAACTACTAAGTCAGCAAAAGAGCTTGAAGTTTTACTTAAGCTTGATAAATCCTTAGCCCCAATCAAAGCAGCAGTTCTGCCTTTAGTAAAAAACAAGGCAGAAATAGTTAAAAAAGCAAAACAGGTTTATCAGATACTCAAACCTCATTTTATGACTCAATACGATGAAGTCGGCTCAATCGGAAGAAGATACAGAAGATTAGATGAAATTGGATGTGTTTTTGCAATAACCATTGATTTTGATAGTTTGAAAAATGATGATGTTACTGTGAGAGATAGAAACACAATGAAACAGAAGAGAGTTAAGATTAAAGATTTAATAGAATGTTTAAGAAAACAACTTTAGAAAATGGATTAAGGATTATTACTGTTCCGCAAAAGGGGACTCAAGCAGTAACGGTTTTAGTATTGGTTGGCACTGGCTCTAAGTACGAGAAGAAACAAATAAAGGGCATCTCTCATTTTTTAGAACACATGCTTTTTAAGGGAACCAAGAAGCGACCCAATACTACGGCTATTGCTGAAACCTTAGATAAGGTGGGAGGAATCTACAATGCTTTTACTGGGGAAGAATACACTGGATTTTTTGCCAAAGTTGATGCTAATCATTTTGATTTAGCTTTAGATTGGGTTTCTGATATTTTTTTAAACTCAAAGCTTAATGCTCAACAGATTAAAAGAGAAAAAGGAGTCATTCTTGAAGAGATTAATATGCTTTTTGACAACCCAATGTCTTATGTCCAAATTCTATGGAGAGAACTTTTATATGGTGACCAGCCAGCTGGATGGAATATTGCTGGAACAAAAGAGACTGTATTGGGAATCTCTCAGCAAAAACTTGGAGATTATCTAAAGAATCAATATGTTGCCTCAAACACTATTGTTTGTTTAGCCGGGAAATTAGAAAATCAGGTAATTAAGAAAATCAAGCATGCTTTTTCAAAAATAAAAACTACTAAGCCCCCTGGAAAAGTAAAGGTTATTGAGCGACAGACAGGACCAGAATGTCTTTTAAAAGAAAGAAGAACTGACCAGACCCATCTTTGTCTTGGCGCAAGAGCTTATAGCCTTTCTCACGCTCTAAGATATGCTCAGCAAATTTTGGGAATTATTTTAGGAGGGATGATGAGTTCAAGATTATTTATTGAGGTTAGAGAAAAACTTGGATTGGCTTATTATATTAGCACGGAGGTTTCAGCTGATCCAGATACTGGATTTTTAATTACTCAGGTAGGTGTTGATAATAAAAATGTTGAGAAAGCAATTTCAACTATTTTGAAAGAGTATAAAAAGATTTCTCAGAAAAAAATCCCAGCTCAAGAACTTAAAAAAGCCAAAGATTATATTAAAGGAAAAATGAGTTTGCAATTGGAAGCTTCTGATGCTCAGGCATCTTTTTATGGAGGCCAAGAGCTTCTTGAGAATAGAATTTTAACTTCAAAAGAAATTTATGCTAAAATTAATAAAGTAAGTGTTAATGATATTTTAAAGGTTAGTAAAGATATTTTTCAGCCTAAGAAGTTGAATTTAGCTTTAATAGGCCCATTTAAAGACAAAGGTAAATTTCAAAAATTATTAAGATTATGAATGGAGAAAAAGTATTAGATATATCTTGGAGAACAATTGTAAAGATTTCTATTGCTGTTGCCTGTTTCTATATTCTTTACTCAATTAGAGATATTCTGATTTGGTTTATTTTTGCTTTGACAATTTCTGTATTATTTAATCCAGCTGTTAATTTTTTACAGAAGAGAAGAATTCCCCGCATTCTTAGTGTTGTGCTTATTTATGTTGGCACTTTTGGAATGCTAAGTTTATTAATTTTTTTAGTCATTCCTTTGTTTATCTCTGAGATTCAGGCATTTTTAGAGTCCTTTCCTGAATATTTTGAGAAAATCTCTCCTCCATTAAAAGGACTTGGTTTTCAGGCATTTGAGAATATTGAGAGTTTTTTGAAAGCTCTGGGAGAAACTTTGGAAGGAATGGCAGAGAATATTTTTAGTGTTTTATTTACTATCTTTGGCGGTGTTTTCACAACTTTATTTGTTATTATTACTGCTATCTTTCTTTCTATGGAAGAGAAATCAATTGAGAGAACTTTAATTCTCTTGTTTCCTAAAAGATATGAAGCTCAGGTATTGAATGTTTGGGCACGATGTCAAAAGAAAGTAGCTGGTTGGTTTGGCGCGCGGGTTTTAGCTTGTTTATTTGTTGGTTTAGCCTCTTATGTTGCCTTTTCGCTTTTTAATGTAAAATATCCTTTTACTTTGGCTTTATTCGCTGGTGTGTTTAATTTTATTCCTTATGTAGGACCACTTCTGACAGGAATTGTTCTATTTTTGATTATTTTCCCAACAGAGATGTTCAAGGCAATTTTTGTTCTGATTACCTTTGCCTTAATTCAGCAAATTGAGAACAGCATTCTTTCTCCTATATTAATGAAGAAATTTGTTGGCCTGCCTCCTGCTTTGGTTTTAATTTCTTTGGTTGTTGGAGCAAATCTTTGGGGATTGCTTGGAGCAGTTTTAGCCATTCCTTTATTTGGCATATTATTTGAATTCCTGAAAGAGTTTTTGCAAAGAAGAAGAGATGGAAAAGCAGTAACAGTGTAGATTTTATATTAAAATTATGGTAAAACTAAAAGGAGGCTAGAACCTCCTTTTAAGATTATGAAAAAGTTTTATATTTCTACGGCCATAGATTATCCCTCGGAGAAGCCGCATCTCGGCCATGCCTTGGAGAAAGTTCAGGCTGATGTTTTAGCGCGATATAAAAGATTGCAGGGTTTTGATGTGCATTTCAGCACCGGGCTGGACGAGCATGGCCAAAAAATTCAGAGATATGCGCAAAAAGCGAACAAAAAACCTCAGGAATTTGTAGATGAAACAAGTAAGTACTTTAGAGATTTATGTAAAGTATTGAATATTTCCAACGATGATTTTATTAGAACTACAGAAAAAAGACATATAAAAGTTGTTCAAGAGCTTATCAAAAAGATATACAAAAAAGGTGGTATCTACAAAGGGAAATATAAAGGTTTATATTGTGTAGATTGCGAAAGTTTTTATTTGCCAAAAGATTTAGTGGATAATAAATGCCCTGTACATCGTAAAGCCCTGGAAACGATTGAAGAAGAGACTTACTTTTTCAGGATGAGTAAATATCAGAGACAACTTTTGAAGTATATTCAAGAGAACAAAAATTTCGTTATTCCAGAAAGCAGAAGAAGTGAGATTTTAAACCGATTGAAAGAACCCTTGCGGGATTTAAGTATTTCTAGAAAAACAGTTGAGTGGGGAGTTCCACTTCCGTTTGATAAGAAATTGACATTGTCCGTTTGGGTGGACGCTTTAATAAATTACTTAACAACCATTAGTTATCCAAATGATAAATTTAGAAAATTTTGGCCAGCAGATGTTCATGTTATTGGAAAAGACATACTTTGGCACCATAGTGTAATTTGGGGGAGTTTATTATTGTCTTTAGGACTGCCTTTGCCAAAGAAGATTTTTGCTCACGGCTTTATAACTGTTGATGGGCAGAAGATGTCTAAGTCATTGGGCAATGTGATTGATCCCTTTGAGCTTGTTAAAAAATATGGAACAGATGCTGTTAGGTATTTTCTTTTACGGGAGATCCCCTCAACTGAGGATGGTGATTTTACCTATGAAAAGTTTGAGCAAAGATATAATTCTGATTTAGCATCAGGAATTGGGAATTTAGTAGCAAGGGTTTTAACAATGGCTGAGAAATATTGTGATAGTAAGGTTCCAAAAATAGATAAGAATCCAGACAGCCATGCTTTAAGAGTTGATGAGAAAATTTATAATTGGAAAAAGGCCTGGCAGGATTTAGATAAATATTTGAATAATTATCAGTTCAATGAAGCTTTGTCTTCTATCTGGAAATTTATTAGTGAAGCTGATAAATATATTGAGAAAAATAAACCTTGGCAACTGGCCAAAGAAGGAAAAAAGGAAGAATTAAATTGGGTATTATATGGTCTATTAGATGCTCTTCATCAACTTGCTTGGCAAGTTTATATTTTTATACCTGATACTGCTTTAGAAATTGCCAAATCTTTAAAAATTGAGAAATTATTGGGTAAAAACCCAAATTACAAAGACAGCTGGACTAATATTAAATCTGGAACAAGAATCAAAAAAGAAAAGCTATTATTCCCCAAAATTTAATTGACAAAAATTCTAATTTGCATTAAATTAAAATTATTGTTTTTTTAAAATTCAATTTGTTTAACAAATATTATTGAAAGGGCCTTTAGATGGGACGTAAGAACAAGAGAACGCCTTGTCATAGTATGCAATGCGGGGGAAAGAAAACTTTAACTAGTCAAAGGGGCAGATGTATGGTTTGCGGTCGAGGGAAGCTGAGAAGACGGAAGTTAAAAAAATAGAAATCATTGAAATGCGCTTCATTTTTTGTGAGGCGCTTTTTTTCTTGACAGAAGTTTATGAGTTTGGTAAAGTATGTTAGAAGAACAGTTTCTTTAAAATTGTATAATTGGACAAATAACAAGGAGATAATAAGATGAATAAAAGAGAGATTATTCAGAGAGTAAATGGAAAAATCAATCCAAAAGATATTAAGTTTCTGATACGATATGGCGATTGGCTAGGTGATGACATTGATTTATTGGCTGTATTAGAAAGAGAAACCAAAGCTCGTCTTTATGAGCCGTCAAGATTAGATATTTTGATGATTGGTAAGGGCGAATTTGAAAGAAGACGGAAACTGTTTGACCCCATAATCACTGACCCTATTATAACTGGTTTATTATTGTCAGATGATAAAACAAAAAAAGTAGAATTTAGCGAACTAAGAAGTAACACTATATTGTTTTTACCAGTATCAGCAGAAGCAATTCAGTTTCTTCAGCAAAAAGCCCAGCAAAGATTAAAAAATGCCTTCAACCGTCTGGAAATTTATGACCAAAAGGGAAATAAGCGCAATTTATCTTCTGCCTTAATTCATCTTTCCTTTGCTTGTAGTTATCATGAATTCGCTAACTATTACCAAAGCAACCCTGAATTTCTTCCAATTACTTTTGCTCATTTATTGGTGGAGAAGGGAGAGCCCCTGCTTAAAGAAGTTATGGAATTTTTAAGAGTCGTTAAATCAGACAGAGAATTTAGTAAAAATCAGGCAATTAATTTGTTCCAAAGAACTCAAAACTTGTTAGGGGTGGTTTAATGCCATCCCTTTTTTAATACTTGAAATTGAAACAAAAAAAGAGGTAAGATAGTATTATGCTAATTGATACTCACGCGCATCTTAATTTTAATGATTTTAGGAGCGACTTTGATGAAGTTATCAAACGTTCTTTGGCTGAGGATGTTTGGATAATAAATGTTGGTTCAAACTATGAGACAAGCAAAAAAGCAGTAGAAATTGCAGAGAGATATGAGAAGGGAATTTATGCAGCAATTGGTCTTCATCCTATTCATGTAAAAGATGAAAACTTTAATGCTTCAAAGTATAGAAGTTTATGCCAATCTGATAAAATAGTTGCAATAGGCGAGATTGGACTTGATTATTTTAAAGATTATGGATTATTTAAAGAAAAGCAAAAAGAAGTTTTTTTACAACAATTAAATTTGGCTAAAGAATTAAACTTGCCAGTGATTTTTCATTGCCGAAAAGCCCATAATGATTTGTTGGAGATTTTGAGAGAAAATCAGACTTCAGGAGTAATTCACTGTTTCACTGGAACTTGGAAACAGGCAAAGGAATATTTAGATATGAGGTTTTATTTAGGAATCAATGGAATAATGTATAAGTTTGATTTGAAAGAGGTGATTAAGAAAACTCCTTTGGATAAAATTCTAATAGAAACCGATTGTCCTTATCTTACGCCCTTGCAAGCAGGAGTTGAGCGCAACGAACCAGTTTTTATAAAATACATTGTCCAGGACATTGCTAAGATAAAGGATATAGATTTTCAAAAAGTCGCTCAAACTACCTCCCAAAACGCCAGAAATTTATTCAGAATTTAAAAAATTTATGGTATGATTAAGAATTAAGCATGGAAAAGTATAGACCAGAGAAAATTGAGAAAAAGTGGCAGAAAATATGGGAGGAGATGGATGTTTTTAGAGCTTTAGATAAATCAAAAAAGCCAAAATATTATGTTTTGGTGGAGTTTCCTTATCCTTCTGGTGAAGGACTTCATGTTGGCCATTGTAGAAGCTATATTGGTTTAGACATTTTAGCTCGGAAAAGAAGAATGCAGGGTTTTAATGTTTTGTTTCCAATGGGCTGGGATGCTTTTGGTCTGCCTACTGAAAACTATGCTATTAAAACCGGTATTCATCCAGCAATTGCCACTAAGAAAAATACAACTAATTTCAAACGTCAGCAGAAAAATCTGGGTCTTTCTTTTGATTGGAAAAGAGAGATTAATACCACTGACCCATTATATTATAAATGGACTCAATGGATATTTATTCAATTATTTAAAAAAGGTCTGGCCTACAAAGCTAAAATGCCGATTAATTGGTGTCCATCCTGCAAAATTGGTTTAGCAAATGAAGAGGTTATTGACGGGAAATGCGAGCGCTGCGGGAAAAAGGCAACAAGAAAAGAAAGAGAACAATGGTTCTTGAAGATTACAAAATATGCTGACAGGTTAATTCAGGACTTAGATAAGGTTGATTATCCAGAAAGAGTTAAGATTTCTCAAAAAGAATGGATAGGAAGAAGCGAGGGAGCTGAGATAAAGTTTCCAATTCCCGTGTTTACTACCAGGCCTGATACTTTGTTTGGCTGTACATATTTAGTATTAGCTCCAGAGCATCCATTGATTGAAAAGCTTAAACATAAAATTAGAAATTATAAACAAGTTAAAGATTATATTGAAAAATCAAAAAAGAAGATAGAGAAAGAAAGAATTGCAGAAGATAAAGAAAAAACAGGTATAGAATTAAAAGGCATTAAAGCCACAAACCCGGTTAATAACAGAAAAATCCCTATTTTTATAGCTGATTATGTTTTAATGCATTATGGCACAGGCGCTATAATGGCTGTGCCAGGTCATGATCAGCGTGATTTTGATTTTGCTAAAAGATATAATCTTCCTATTATTGAAGTTATCAAGCCAAAAGATTCTAAATATGATCCCTCAAAACAAGCTTATGAAGGAGAAGGCATTTTAATTAATTCTGGCAGATTTACTGGAATGAAGTCAGAACAAGCCAAACAAAGGATAACTGAATGGTTGACTAGAAAAGGTTCTGCTAAGACAGCGGTTCATTATAGGTTGAGGGATTGGATTTTTTCCAGACAGAGGTATTGGGGCGAGCCAATACCAATGATAAAATGCGAGAAGTGCGGCTGGCAGCCAGTTCCTGAAAAAGATTTGCCAGTGGAATTGCCAAAGGTTAAGGGATACAAACCAACCAAGAGCGGTGAGTCGCCTTTAGCAAAAGTTAAAACTTGGATAAAAGTAGCTTGTCCTGAGTGCGGCAATGCCGGCCGTCGGGAAACAGATGTGATGCCAAACTGGGCTGGTTCTAATTGGTACTATCTTCGTTATTGCGATTCTCAAAATGATAAGAAGTTAGCAGGAGCTAAGCTCCTTGAAAAATGGATGCCAGTGGATTGGTATAATGGAGGGATGGAACATACTACTTTGCATTTATTGTATTCTCGATTTATTTATAAATTCTTATGGGATATTGGAGCTGTACCAAGAGGAGTTGGGCCAGAACCATATAAAAAAAGGACTTCTCATGGAATAGTTCTTGGTGAGGGAGGAATTAAGATGTCTAAGTCAAAAGGTAATGTCATTAATCCTGAACAAGTTATAAAAGAACATGGAGCTGATGCTATGAGAATTTATGAAATGTTTATGGGTCCTTTTGAACAGATGATTCCCTGGGACACTAAAGGAGTCAAGGGAGTTAGAAGATTCCTCCAGAAAGTTTGGCAACTTTCTGAAAAAATCCAAAACCCAAATGCCAAAATCCAAAATCCAAAATTAATTCACAAGACAATTAAAAAAGTTTCAGAAGATATTGAGAATCTGAAGTTTAATACTGCTGTTTCTGCTTTAATGATTTTAGCTAATGGATTAGAAAAGCAAAAAGAGATTTCTGAAAAAGATTATTCATTATTCTTAATTCTATTAAGTCCTTTTGCTCCGCATATAACAGAGGAGCTTTGGGAGAGAGCAGGATTTAAAGGAATGTGCTGTGAGCAGAAATGGCCAAAATATGATTCAAAATTGGTTAAAGAAAAAAAGATTACTTTAGTTATTCAGATTAATGGCAAGGTTCGTGATAAAATAGAAGTTGAAGCTGATATTTCAGAAAAAGAAGCTAAGAAAATTGCTTTATCGCGAGACAAAGTGCTAAAATATACAAGAGGCAAAGAGATTAAAAAAACAATATTTATCTCTGGCAAACTAATAAACTTTGTTATATGAAAAAAATACTATTAGGCAATGAGGCGATTGTGCAGGGGGCTCTGGAAGCAGGGGTGGATTTTGTATCAGCTTATCCTGGTACGCCTAGTTCAGAAATCGGTATTATTTTTGGCAAGATAGCTAAAAAGCACGGTATTTACTTTGAGTTTTCAACAAATGAGAAAGTGGCCTTGGAAGCTGCTGTTGGAGCCAGTTTTTCTGGATTGAAATGCTTGGTAGCTATGAAGAACTTTGGCTTGAACGTGGCTTCAGATGCTTTGCTCCCTTTCGTTTATACCGGCACTAAAGGACCTACAGTAATAATAGTAGCTGATGATCCTTCTTGTTGGAGCTCTGGCCAATCAGAAGAAAACAGTAGGGCTTTTGCTTATTTAGCTCATATCCCAATATTAGAGCCATCAGATGCTCAAGAAGCAAAGGAGTTTGTAAAATTAGGTTTTAAGGTTTCAGAGAAGTTCAATATTCCAGTGATAGTTAGGACAACTACCAGGATAGCTCATCAGAAAATGCCGGTGGAAATAGGTAAAATAAAGAGGTCTAAAACTACAGGAAGATTTGTTAAAGATGTTAATAGATTCGTTACTATGCCGCCTAGGGTTTTGGAAATGAAAGAGGAACTTTTGGACAAGATAGAGAGAATTAGAGAATTCGCTGAAAAAACTGGAATTATCCAAGGACGGGCCTCGGATAAGCTTGGGATTATAACCTCGGGGATTTCTTATTTGTATGTGATGGAAGTTCTTAAAGAGTTTAAAATGAATATCCCGGTTTTAAAGCTTGCTTTTTTCTATCCTTTGCCAGAGAAAAAGATTAAAAACTTTATCAAAGGACTTAAGAAAGTCTTGATTGTGGAAGAACTGGAGCCATTTTTAGAAAAAGAGATTAAGGCCTTAGCCAAGGAAAATAATCCAAAACTTCAGATTTTAGGAAAAGATGTTTTGCCTGAAGTTAGAGAATTAAATACAGAGAAAGTTGGCTTAGCTGTAGCAAAATTATCTGGCAAGCAATACAGAATTCCAAAATCTTCTTCTTTGAATGTTCCTAAGAGATTTCCCAGACTCTGCCCTAATTGTTCTTATTGGTTTGTATTTTCCGCTATTAAAAAAGCAGCTCCTAAGGGAACAATCTTTGGCGGCGACATTGGCTGTTATATGTTAGCTGGTTTCCCTCCTCATAATCTTCAGGATTATCTTTCTTGCATGGGTTCTTCTATTGGCATAGCCCACGGTATTAAAAAGGGGAGCGGTCAGAAGTTGATTACTTTGATTGGCGACTCAACCTTTTTTCATGCTGGAATTCCTGCTTTAATCAATACTGTTTTTAATAAATCAAACCCTTTGATTATTGTGATGGATAATCGGATTACAGCAATGACTGGTCATCAAACTCATCCAGGCGTTGGACAGACTGGAATGGGCGAGCCCACTGAGGAAATAAAGATTGATGAGGTTGCCAAAGCTTGCGGGGTTAAGAATATAAAGGTTATTGATCCAATAAACATTAAAGAGCTTCAAAATACAATTAAAGAATTTTTAAACAAAAAAGAGGTTTCAGTAATTGTTGCTCGGAGAATGTGCGCTTATTGGGCAAAAAGATTAAAACGCAAGAAGTAATATGCCAGAAACTTTTAATATAATTATTTCAGGAACTGGAGGACAAGGATTGATTACATTAACCCAGATTATAGCTGAGGCAGCTTTAATTGAGGTGTATGATATAAAGACGTCCGAATTGCACGGATTATCTCAACGAGGAGGTGAAGTGGAGACCCATATAAGGTTTGGGGAAAAGGTATATTCTCCATTAGTTGCTTTGGGTTCAGCTGATTTAATTTTGGGCTTGGAAACTTTGGAGAGTTTAAGAGCGTTCTTTTATGCTAATTCAAAGACTATCTTTTTAGTTAATAAATTTACGCTTTCTTTTCCTGGTAGTCCTAAAGAAAAAGAGATTTTAAGAAAATTGAAAACCATAACAAAAAACCCTAAAATAATTCCTGCTTCTGAAATTTGCCAGAAAGAATTAGGCAAAGAAGTGGTTTCAGGAATTTATCTTTTAAGTTACGCAGTTCATAAAAAATTAATTCCTCTGAAGCCCAATTCAATTTTAAAAGCCATTACTAAAATTGTCCCTGAAAAATACCTTGACTTAAACAAAAAAGCCTTTGAATTAGCAGCAAAGCCTGGCTTTAAACATGGTTAAAAAAGTAGTTATTGCAGCAGCGGGTCAAGGGACCCGTATGCTTCATCTTACTAAAGAAAAATCCAAGCACCTTATTAGGGTCAAGAAAAGACCCTTTTTAGCATATTTGTTAGATAATCTTTTTTTAGCAGGTTATAGAGATTTAATTTTAGTGACTGGTTTTAAAGAAGAGTTAGTAGAGGAATTTTTAAAAACATATAATCCGCCTCTGAAGAGTTTGAGGAAAAGCCAGTATAAAATAAAGATGGTGAGCCAGTATGAGATTTTAGGTCCTAAGGATAAAATGTATGGCACGGCCTGTCCTTTAAAATGCGTAAAAGATATTGTTGGAAAAAGCCAATTTCTTTATCTTTGCGGAGATAATCTTTATTCAGTAAGAGATTTGAAAGCAATAAATATTAAAGGGAAATACAGCTATGTTGCTGGGATTTATCACAAAAATCCTGAAAAGTACGGCGTTCTTGTTGAAGATAACGGACTTTTAAAGAAAGTTGTTGAGAAGCCAAAAGAGTTTATTGGAAATATAGTTAATGCTGGACTTTACAAATTTACTTCTGATGTTTTTGGAAAGATTAGCAAAATTACCAAATCTCCCAGAGGTGAATATGAAATTACTGATGCTATAAACCTTTTAGCCAGAGAAAAGAAGATGAAAATTCAGAAGATTCAAGATTTTTGGCTTGATTTTGGCAATCCAGCAGATATAATAAAGGTCTCTTATTTTTTAAGGTCTTTTAAAAAGTTTAAAAAGCTTTTCTGGCAGCACAGGCATTTTGAGCTTATGTCTTATCGGGCAAGAGATGTGGTTAAGAAATCAGTAGAATATCTTGAAAGGGGACAGGTCATAGTTTCCCCCACAGACACTGTCTATGGTCTCTTAGCTGATGCTGCTAATGATAAAGCAATAGAGAAGATTTTTGCAATAAAAGGAAGAGATAAGAAAAAACCAATCCCTATTTTTGTCAAAGACATTGAAATGGCAAAGAAGTTAGCAATAATAGATGAAAAACAGGAACACTTTTTACGAGAAGTTTGGCCAGGGAAAATAACAGTGGTTTTAAAAAGAAAGGAGAGGTGCGGTTTATCAAAAATATTATTTGGCAGGGAAGAGACAATTGGTTTGAGAATTCCAGATTATAAGTTGGTTAATGAAATAATTAAGAAAATAAAAAAGCCATTAACAAGTACTTCAGCTAATATTGCTGGTAAAGGCCCTTTGCTCAAAATTCAGGAAATTTTAGAGCAGTTTGAGGAACACGAAACTAAACCAGATTTAATTCTGAATGCTGGCAACTTGCCGAAAAGCACTCCTTCACTTGTAATTAACCTCACCAAAAAGAAACCAGAAATCTTAAGACCTTGACAATAAAAAGAGATGTGATATAAAGATAGGTGCACATTTACATTTATATAAATAGGAGACTGATATGATATTTACACCGTTCGTTATTGAGTGTAGGATATGTGGAAGAATCACTAGGCCTCATCCTTCGCCAAAACAGAGCATACGTATGGTAATGGATGGAACATTCCGAAAGTGCCGTCATTGCAATACTGAATGGGAACAAATAATTGTTCCAGAGCGGCCCTTAGTACATAGCCTCTTTCACTTAAAGGCGTCTCATGTAATTGTTTGTCGGCATAAAAAACATGAAGGACCTCCTTCACGAGCCATAGGACTTCTAATTTCAACATAGCCTGCAAGGCATTCGCAGGCTTTTTTATTTTGACCAAATGCGGAAAATGGAATAGAATAAAATAATGAAGCTTAAAAAAGTTGATGAACAAATCGCAAAATTGATTGACAAAGAGATAGAAAGACAGAAGACATCTCTTGAGATGATTCCTTCGGAAAATCATACCTCTTCTGCTGTGAGAGAGGCCTTGGGTTCGGTTTTAACTGATAAATATGCTGAGGGATATCCTAAAAAAAGATATTATGCTGGTTTGGAATATTATGACAAGATTGAGGATATATGCAGGCAAAGAGCAAAGAAATTATTTAAAGTTGCACATGTTAATGTTCAGCCCTATTCTGGTTCACCAGCAAACCAGGCAGTTTATTTCGCCCTTTGCAAGCCAGGAGATACTATAATGGGAATGTCTTTGCCTCAGGGCGGGCATTTAACTCATGGATGGAAAGTAAGTTTTTCTGGCAAGTATTTTAAATCTGTTCAGTATGGAGTTGATAAAAAGACAAGTTTAATTAATTATGACAAAGTAGAAAAAATAGCTAAAAAGGCAAAGCCAAAACTTATTTGGGTTGGAGCCACTGCTTATCCTCGGATTTTTGACTGGAAAAAGTTTACCAAGATTGCAGATTCAGTCAATGCTTATCTGGCTTCAGATATTGCTCATATCGCTGGCTTAATAGTTGCTGGCGTCCATCCCAGCCCAGTTCCTCATGTTCATATTGTTACGACTACTACTCATAAGACCTTAAGAGGTCCTCGTGGTGGAATCATAATGGTAACTAGAAAAGGATTGAAAAAGGATTCAGAGCTTGCTCAGAAAATTGATAAAGCAGTTTTTCCTGGTCTTCAGGGCGGTCCTCATGAAAATAATATTGCTGCTATCGCTGTTTGTTTAAAAGAAGCATCTAGCTCAGGGTTTAAAAAATATGGAAGGCAGATTGTGAAAAATTGCAAGACATTAGCTTCTGAACTTTTGAAGCATGGTTTTGATTTAGTTACTAAAGGAACAGATAATCATTTAATTTTGATTGATTTAAGGAATAAAGGAATTTCAGGAAAAGAGGCTCAGAATCGTCTTGAGAAAGCTGGCATTACTGTTAACAAGAACACGATTCCTTATGACCCAAATCCTCCTTTTAATCCTTCAGGAATACGTTTAGGCACGCCAGCTATAACAACTCGGGGAATGAAAGAAAAAGAAATGCGGAAAATTGCTTCATGGGTTAGTGAAGTAATTTCTAATTCAAAACCTTGTTCAGAAATCAGGCAAGAGATTAAGAAACTCTGCCAAAAATTTCCATTACCATGAGAATTCTTGATGGGAAAAAGTTATCTAACAAGATTCTGAACAGTCTTAAGAAAGAAATAAAAAACAAGCAGCTGAGATTAAAATTAGCTATTGTTTTGGTTGGCAGAGACCTGGTCTCTGAAATTTTTATCCGTCAGAAACAGAAAGCCTGTGAGAAAGTAGGGATTGATTTTGAGTTGTTTAAGTTTGCTTCAACAATCAACGCTGCTAAGCTTAAAAAAGAAATTATAAAAATTGCTCAAGATCCAAATAATTCAGGAATTGTAATTCAACTTCCTCTTCCCAAGAAATTTAATACTGAAGAAATTCTAAATCTTATTCCTGCAGAAAAAAATGCTGAAATTTCTTCGCCAGTTGTTTGCGCAGTAGAGCGTCTATTAAAAGAATACAAGATATCTATAAAACATAAAAAGATTGTTTTAATTGGAAAAGGAAGATTAGTTGGCCGTCCTTTATCTATCTGGTTAAACAAGCAAAAGATAAAGTTTTCAAATATTGATAAGATTAAAAAAGCTGACATTGTGATTTCTGGCGTGGGCAAGCCAAATCTTATCAAAGGAGAAATGGTTAAAAAGGGAGTAATAGTGATTGATGTTGGGGCAGATGTTGATTTCAAAACCGTTTCCAAAAAAGCAAGCTATATTACGCCAGTCCCTGGCGGCGTTGGTCCCATGACCGTCGCCTGTCTGCTTAAGAATTTAATTTAATGGATGCATCTCTCTTTAATTTAATAAATCAATTTGCTTTAACGTGGTTTTGG